>JAWWOY010000860.1:0-2620 GCA_033851195.1 Kribbellaceae bacterium
CCATCCGAAGCAGCGCCGCGACACCATCACCCGGTCCCTTCTCGAGCGGCGAAGCCGTGCCACCGACAAGGAAGTTCGGCAGGCGCTGCTGAACCAGGCCATCGAGATGAACCTCGGCATCGCCCACAGCATCGCGAGTCGCTTCCGCGGCCGCGGGGTCGAAGCCGACGACCTGGACCAGGTCGCCTACCTGGGGCTGGTCAAGGCCGCCCGTAGCTACCGGCCCGACTCCGGGACACCGTTCCTGGCGTACGCCGTACCGACCATTCGGGGCGAGGTGAAGCGGTACTTCCGCGACTGTTCCTGGACGGTCCGCATCCCCCGCCGGCTGCAGGAACTGCAGGGCTCGATCGCCTCCGTGCGACCGCGTCTGGTGCAGGACCTGCAGCGCGATCCCACCTTGACCGAGCTGGCCGACGCGCTCGGCGCCGAGGAGGCCGACGTCGAGGCCGCGATCGCCGCCGACGGCTGCTTCTCGGTGCTGTCGCTGGACCGCCCGATCGACGGTGACACGACGGCCAGCCTGGCCGACACGATCGCCGACGAGGAGGACACCTCCTTCGAGCGGACCGAGGTCGTCGCCGTGCTCGCGCCGGTGTTGAGCGAGCTGGCCCCCCGCGAGCGCCGGATCCTCGAGCTGCGCTTCATCGATGGGCACACCCAGGCGGACATCGGCGCCGAGATCGGCGTCAGCCAGATGCAGGTCTCGCGCCTGCTGCGGAGCATCCTGGACCGGCTCCGCGACCAGATCGAGCCCCACACCGCTGCCGCGGCCTAGCCGCGGTTGTTGCCGCGGGCAGCAAGCCCGGGTGCGGGCGACCAAGGTCGTCGCCCGCACCGTGCCCGCACCATGCCCGCATCACGCCGGCGGTCGTCGTACCGTCGTACCGTGAAACGGCGGATCAGCGGCGAGCGGCGGCATTGATGCCTGGGGCACCGATCTTTGTAGTCCAGCTGCATGATGCGCGCCGGTTGCACTACGACGTACGGCTGGAAGTGGACGGTGTGCTGAAGTCGTGGGCGGTGCCGCGCGGCCCGTCGCTCGATCCGGCGATCAAGCGCCTGGCCGTGCCGACGGACGACCACGAGCTGGAGTACGCCGCCTACGAAGGCGTCCATGTCGGGAGCAAGTACGGCAGCGGCGCCGTCATCGTCTGGGACGCCGGCACTTACCGGAACCTGACCAAGGACAGCAGCGGTCGGGCGATTCAACCTGCAGCTGCAGTGGCAGCCGGACACCTCAAGGTGGAACTGCGCGGCACCAAGCTCAACGGCGCCTGGGCGTTCACCAGGACCGGCCGCGACGGCGACTGGTTACTGGTCAAGGTCCGCGACGCCGCAGCCGACGCAGGGCTGGACCTGACCGTTGCCCAACCACGCTCCGTACTGAGCGGCCTGACCATCGAGGAGATGGCCGCCACCACGCCCTGATTCGCGGCGTCGAATCGGGGCCGCGGACAGCCCGGGCGGGGGCTGGAGGGGTTACCAGGTGTTGAGGTGGAGGGCCCCGGCCAGGGGTTGGCGGGAGGCGGGGGTGAAGGTGGTGCCGATTGAGTAGGCCGTGGGGATCAGCACCGACTGGCGGATGTCCTCGGGGAGTTCGAGCAGGTCGGAGATCTCGTCCTCGTAGGTCAGGTGCAGCGTCGTCCAGGCGGTCCCCAGCCCGCGAGCCCTCGCGGCCAGCATGTAGCTCCACGCGGCCGGCAGGATCGAGCCCCACAACCCGGCCTGGTTTCCGGCGGGCAACGACTTGGCCTGAATGCACGGGATCACCAGGACCGGGACTTCGCCCATCTTCTCGCCCAGATACGCGACACTCGAGCCGATCCGTTGCTGGACCGGCGCTCGGTCCGGGTCGTCGGCGTACAGGCGACCGGCCGCGCCCGAGGACTCCAGGTACGACGCGACCGAGCGCCGGTAATACGCACCGATGGCGGCGCGTTTGTCGGCATCCGTCACGACCAACCAATGCCACGTCTGCCGGTTACTGCCCGAAGGTGCCTGCAGCGCGATCTCGAGGCATTCCCGGATCAACTCGATCGGTACCGGCCGCTCGAGATCCAGGCGTTTGCGGACGGTTCGGGTCGTGGTCAGCAGTTCGTCCGGGGTCAACTCAACGGTGGTCACACGCGCCAGTCTCCCAGCAGTCAGCAGTCAGCAGACGCAGAGGCTGCTGGGGTGGACGTTCTCAGACGCGGCTATTCGAACGGAGTCGGGTCGCCGGCGCCGCGGCGGACGATCTCGGGCACATCGTCGGAGAAGTCGATCACCGTGGTCGGCTCGGTACCGCAGTCACCCGAGTCGATGACCGCATCGACCGCGTGGTCGAGCAGTTCCTTGATCTCCCAGCCCTGCGTCATCGGCTCCTCCTCGTCGGGCAGCAGCAGGGTGCTCGACAGCAGCGGCTCACCGAGCGCGGCGACCAGGGCCTGGGCAACGACGTGATCAGGGATCCGGACGCCGACCGTCTTCTTCTTCGGGTGCAGCAGCCGGCGCGGGACTTCCTTGGTGGCAGGCAGGATGAACGTGTAGCTGCCTGGCGTCGAGGCCTTCACCGCCCGGAACACCGCGTTGCTGATGTGCACGAACTGGCCGAGCTGGGCGAAGTCCTGGCAGACCA
>JAWWOY010000865.1:0-7270 GCA_033851195.1 Kribbellaceae bacterium
GATCATCGCGCGCGTTCCCGAGTGCTTCGCGATCTCCACCATCGTCGCCCGGGCCAGCGCGCTGATCGGGTTGAACGCGGCGTTGCCGAGCAGCTTGATCCAGATGTCGTTGCGGATGTCCTCCTCCACCGGGCACTTCAGCCCGCCGGCCACCATCGCCGCGCTGAACTCGCTGCAGCGTTCGGACACCCCGCCGGCCGGCTCGCCGATCGAGAACCTGGTGCCTTCCAGATGCCGCACCAGGCCCGGACCCTCCAGCTCGGTCGAGCAGTAGACGACACAGCCGACCGCACGTTCGAGCGCCAGCGTCCGGGTTACCTCGCCGCCGGGGTCGACCGACTCGATCCGGCGGCCCTCGTACGGACCGGCCAGACCGTGGAAGTACCACCACGGTATGCCGTTCTGCGCCGCGATCACCGTCGTCTTCGAGTGCAGCAACGGCCGGATCAGTGGACCGCACGATGCATACGAGTTCGCTTTCAGTCCGAGGAACACGTAGTCGACCGGACCGATCTCGGCCGGGTCATCCGTCGCCGGCGTACGGGCGGTGAAGTCACCGCGGGGGCTCAACACCCGTACGCCGTGCTCCCGGATCGCTGCCAGGTGCGGTCCGCGTGCGACCAGGTGGACCTCGGTGCCGCCACGGTGCAGGGCCGCGCCGACGTACGCACCGATCGCTCCCGCACCCAGAACTGCAACTCTCATGGCTGAATCTCCTAGTCCCGCAGGCCTGATGCGGTCGGTATCGGGTGACGGACCTCGTCGAGTTCCTCGAACTCGACGACGTTGTCGATCTCCGTCCCCATCGAGACATTGGTGATGCGTTCGAGGATGACCTCGACCATGACCGGGACCTGGTGCTCGACCATCAGCTTCTTCGCTTCGTCCAGAGCCGGCAGGATCTCGTCCGGTTCGGTTACCCGCAACGCCTTGCAGCCAAGGCCTTCCACCACCTTGACGTGGTCGACGCCGTAGCCGCCGAGCTCGGGGGTGTTGATGTTGTCGAAGGCCAGCTGGACGCAGAAGTCCATGTCGAAGTTGCGCTGGGCCTGCCGGATCAGCCCGAGGTAGGCGTTGTTCACCACCACGTGGATATAGGGGATCTTGAACTGGGCCCCGACCGCCAGTTCCTCGATCAGGAACTGGAAGTCGTAGTCGCCCGACAGCGCGACGACTGTCGAGTCGGGATCGGCCGCCGCCACCCCGAGCGCGGCCGGCCCCGTCCAGCCGAGCGGGCCCGCCTGGCCGGCGTTGATCCAGTGCCGCGGCCGGTAGACGTGCAGCATCTGGGCCGCCTGGATCTGCGACAGCCCGATCGTGGAGACGTACCTCGTCTCGGGGCCGAAGGCATTGTTCATCTCCTGAAACACCCGCTGCGGCTTCACCGGCACATCGTCGAAGTCGGTACGCCGTTGCAGCGTGCGCTTGCGCTCCCGACAAGCCGCGGACCACTCGGAGCGATCGCGCAGCGGACCAGCCGCGGCGCGTTCCCGGCTGACGTGGATCAGCACCTCGAGGGCCGCCCCGGCGTCGGACACGATGCCCAGGTCAGGCGCGAACACCCGGCCGATCTGGGTCGGTTCGACGTCGATGTGCACGAACTTCCGACCGGCCCGGTAGGTGTCGAGCCCGCCGGTGTGCCGGTTCGCCCAGCGGTTGCCGATGCCGATCACGAGGTCGGACGCGAGCAGCGTCTCGTTGCCGTAGCGATGCGAGGTCTGCAGGCCGACCATTCCCGCCATCAACCGGTGGTCGTCGGGGATGGTCCCCCAGCCCATCAACGTCGGTACGACGGGGATGCCGTTGTACTCGGCGAACTCCACCAGCAGATCGGCGGCATCCGCATTCACGATGCCACCGCCGGCCACGATCAGCGGGCGCTCAGCCTCCTCGAGCAACTGCAGCACTTTCTCCGCTTGGGCGACAGTGGCACGAGGGATCGCCACCGGCAGCGGCGCGTAGAGCTCCGGGTCGAATTCGATCTCGGTCAGCTGGACGTCGATCGGCAAGTCGATGAGCACCGGCCCGGGACGGCCGGTGCGCATCAGCTGGAAAGCCTTCTGGAAGGTGCCCGGCACCTGCGCGGCCTCGAGTACGGTGACTGCCCACTTGGTCACCGGCTTGGCGATCGACTCGATGTCGACGGCCTGGAAGTCTTCCTTGTGCAGCTTGGCCACCGGTGCCTGACCGGTGATACACAGGATCGGGATCGAGTCGGCCGAGGCCGAGTAGAGCCCGGTGATCATGTCGGTGCCGGCCGGTCCCGACGTGCCGATGCAGACGCCGATGTTGCCGGCCTTGGTGCGGGTATAACCTTCCGCCATGTGCGACGCGCCCTCGACGTGACGGGCCAGCACGTGCTTGAGCTCGCCCTGGGCACGCATCGCCGAGTAGAACGGGTTGATCGCCGCACCCGGAAGGCCGAACATGTGGGTGATCCCCTCGCGACGGAGGATCTCCACCGCCGCGCGGGCTGCTGTCATTCGTGGCATGCCAGGCTCCTTCAGTTGGTGCGATGGATCCAGTCGAAGCTCTCGGCGCTTGCCGCGCTGGGCTTGTACTCCAGGCCGACCCAGCCGTCGTAGCCGGCGGCCTGAAGCTCCCCGAGGTACTGGTCGAGCGGGATCTTCCCGGTGCCGGGCTCGTTGCGGCCTGGCGCATCGGCGATCTGCACGTGCTTGATCCGGTCGGCGTACGTCGTGATCGCCAAGCTGACGTCATCGCCGTTGACGGTCAGGTGATAGAGGTCCGCGAGCAGGCCGAGACTGGTGACGCCGGACTCGCGCTCGACCCTGGTGATCACCTTCACCGCGTCGGCCGCGGTCAGCAGCGGGTATCTGTCCGCTCCGCTGACGGGTTCGACCAGAACGGTGCCGCCGAAGGCGCCGGCTGCGGTGGCTGCGAGCGCCAGATTCTCGGCGGCCAACTCGTCCTGCGCCTCCGGGCTCACACCTTCGACACGGTTGCCGTACAACGCATTGAAGGCACGACAGCCCAGCCGTTCGCCGATCCCCAGCGTGACCGCGATGTTGTCGCGGAACTCGAGGGAACGCTGCGGCCAGGACAGCAGGCCGCGATCCCCGCCGGGCATGTCCCCGGCGGCGAAGTTCAGTCCGATCAGGGCGACGCCGGCATCCCGGATCGCCCGTTCGAACTCGTCGACCTCGGCATCACCTGGAAGGGCCGAGTCGAACGGCCACCACAGCTCCACGGCGTCGAAGCCGGCGGAACGGGCGGCGGCGGGTCTTTCTAGTAGCGGGAGCTCGGTGAACAAGATCGAGCAGTTGACGGCATAGCGCAGCCTGGGCGCACTCTCCATGGATCCCACCTTCCGGAGGGCTTGGTATACGGGATACAGTAGGCTGACTGCTGGATGCGGTCAAGGCATGACATAGCTCACATTCGGCCGGGTTTGATAGATCGTTCCTCGGTACGACGAGGCGGCGGCGAACGGCGGCGATGGGAAGATGTCGCCATGACGCGAACGGATTCCACCCGTCCTCCGATGATCTGGATCGGCGGCGCGCCCGGCGCCGGCAAGTCGACGTTGGCCCGGACGATGGCCCACGCGTACGACCTGCCGCTGCACCCGATCGATCTGTGGTCCTACGACCACGCCCTGCGGCTGCCACCTGCCAAGCCGCTGGAGGAGGACCTTGCCCTCGGTCCGGATGCAGCCGCGTCAGCCTTCACCGAACACTCCCGGGCCAGGCTCGAACTCGTCGTACAGGACATCGAGGCGCGGGAGCTGGGCTCGGTCCCAGCTTTGGTTGAAGGACCGCAGCTGTTTCCGTCGATGGCCGCGAACCTGCCGGCGGGCTATGGCGTCTGGCTGGTGCCGGATGCCGGGCAGACCCGGAGGGCGAGGGAGGTGCGCCTCGCGAGAACTGAAGATCCGGCTGGGCGGGCCCGCCTCGAGAGCCTGCTGGGGCGGGACGCCGTACTGGCCAGAAAGGTGCGGGAGGAGGCGGCGGAAGGCGGGTCTCCGCTGATCGAGGTGCCTGCGGACCCGGACTGGGGCGCGATCGCCACGGCGGTGACGAGCGCGCTTGGCCGGGCGTTCGAGGAGGCCCCCAGGCTGGCGCCCGGAGATGTCCTGAGCAGGCAACGGCAGATCGAGAACCAGGCCGCCTGCCGTCAGGGCCGGCTCTGGCAGGCCGACATCGGGCTGGCCGAGCTACCGCCCTTCCCGTTCGCCTGCGAGTGCGGCCGCTCCGCCTGTCAGGAGACATGGCCCGGCACCCCCGACCAGTACGACGAACGACGCGCCGACGGCTGGTTCGTCGCAGACCATAACTAGTTGTGCTGCACCGTTAACTAGTTGTGCTCCACCGTTGCGGAGCGGCGGAGAGCCTGGGCGAGCTCTTCGAGAGCGGGCAGAGCCTCGACGATGGAGTCCACTGACTTATCGGGCAGCTGGTCGAGGCACTGCGCGACCGCCTCGGTCCGCAGCAGCTTGACCCGCTCATGGATCCGCTGGCCTGCCTCGGTGGCCTTCACCTGGATGACACGGAGGTCGGTGGGGTCCGGGTGACGCTGGATCAGGTCGAGCGCCGTCAACTTGCCGATCACCCGGGACAACATCGTGGGGTTGAGGCCCTCGAGCTCCGCCAGTTCGGTGAGCCCGAGCGGTCCGCGATGGGCGATCAGGCCCAGCACCGACGCCTGCGTCGGCGTGAGACCTTCGCCGGTGGCCGTGGCGTTGAACTCGCGCGCGAGTCTGATGATCACGCCGCGCAGCTTGCTCAACGTCTCGGTGTCTGTCATGTCACCCCTTTTGATTGCCTGCCAGCAAGCAAACACTGTAGTCTTCGAACCGATGAAACGCTCGAGTCCCTCAGAACGCGGCGTCGAGGACCAAGGTCCCGGCGCCTCCACGGCCATTCTCGGTGCAGACCCACTCCCGCACCGGCGGATCGTGTTCGCCATCGTCTCCATCGCTCTCCTGATGGCCTCGATTGATCAGACCATAGTGGCGACAGCGCTCACCGCGATCCAGCACGACCTGCGGGCGGAGTTGAACTGGAGTGGCTGGACGATCACGATCTACGCCCTCGGGCAGATCATCGTGATGCCGCTCGCCGGCAGACTCGGTGACCAGTTCGGCCGCAAGAAGATCTTTCTCGCGGCCGCCGTCTTGTTCACCGTCGCCTCGCTGTGCTGCAGCCTCGCGGACAATATCTACCTGCTGGTCGTCTTCCGCGCCTTCCAGGCGATCGGCGGCGGCGCGTTCATGCCGACCGCGACCGGCATCGTGGCCGAGCAGTTCGGCCGTGAGCGGGACCGCGCCGTCGGCATGTTCACCAGCATCTTCCCGATCGGCGGCATCCTCGGCCCGATCCTCGGCGGCGTCATCGTCACCTACTGGTCCTGGCGGGAGATCTTCCTGGTCAACGTGCCGGCCGGGCTGGTGCTGATCGCGCTGGCCGCCAAGTTCATCCCGCGGAGCGTGCCGAAGGCCTCGTCGAAGGTCGACAGTGTCGGCGCGATCCTGCTCGCGCTGACGATGCTCGCCGGCATGTACGGGATCAGTTCGCTCGGCGGCCGCGGGGCGGAGCCGACGGACCCGTTGTTCATCGTCGCCGAGGTGCTCGCGCTGACGTTCGGCTTCCTGTTCGTCCGGCACGCGAACCGGACTGCCGCGCCGTTCATCCCGATCAACCTCCTGCGCGGCCGGGGGTTCGGCGTGCTGAACGCGATCAACCTGCTGTACGGCGCCGCCGTGCTGGGCTTCGGCGCCTTGGTCCCGCTCTATGCGGAGAACCGGTTCGGCATCCAGCCGCTGGAAGCCGGAACCTTGCTGACGGCAAGGGCCGTCGGGATGATCTGCGTGGCAGGTGTCGCCGTCTTCGCGCTCCGGCATACCGGCTACCGGGCGCCGATGATCGGCGGGTACCTGATGGTCGCCGGCGGGATGGCGGTCATGTCGCTGGCGGCGCCGGACGGCCTGACGCCTTACGCCTGGCTCGCCGCCGCGGCCGGAGTGACCGGCGTAGGAATGGGCCTGTCCATGCCGGCCGCCAACAACGCGAGCCTGCAACTGGCTCCGGACCAGATCTCGGCCATCGCGGGTCTGAGGGGCATGTTCCGGCAGTCGGGCGGCATCATCGCCGTCTCCGTCACCACCACGATCCTGGCGCACAGCTCCGACGCGGGCGTCACCCAGGCGCACAGTTTCGTCGTCTTCGCCGCGGTGCTGCTGTTGATCGTCCCGTTCACGCTGCTCGTCCCCAACCACCGCGGGTCCTGGTAGCTTGATCGGCCCGGTGATCGCGCTTGTGCTAGGGTTTTCGACGGTTGCAGTTTTGCAGTTCCACGATCGTTTTTGAAACGCCCGCGGAGTATGTGATCCGCTGGGCGTTTTCTCATTTTTGGGCCCTTGGTCCGATGTGGGAGGGCTCGCTCGGCAACCCTGGCACGGGCGACCGTCGGTGCTTGTTACCCGCCCCACAGAAGGAGAACACCATGGCCAAGGGAACAGTTAAGTGGTTCAACAGTGAAAAAGGCTTCGGCTTCATCGCCCAGGAGGGTGGCGGCGCCGACGTCTTCGTTCACCACTCGGCGATCGCGACCGATGGGTACCGCTCGCTCGACGAGAACCAGAGCGTCGAGTTCGACCTGACCCAGGGCCCGAAGGGCCCGCAGGCGGAGAACGTTCGCCCGCTCTGATCTGTCGCATCAAGAAAACAGGCCCGGCCGTTTCGGCCGGGCCTGTTTTCTGTGCATTCAGTCGAAATCGCGCTTCCAGCGATATTCGCCGTCCTGAAGCTGGTCGGTGCGGGTCAGGCCGGCTGCCGCCGCGACCAGAGCCGAGGCCTGGTGGTCGGGACGGATATGCGCGACAACGGTCCGGGCGCCCTGAGCGGCGAGCCAATCGACCAGCCCCTGAGCAGCTTCCTTGGCGTAGCCGCGGCCTTGCCAGTCCGTGCCGACCACCCAGGCGATCTCAGCCGTGTCAGCGACGACCGTGGCCTGGACGTAGCCGATGAGCGCGTCACTCTCCAGCGAGCTGATGACCCAGTTGAGCCAGGATTCGGACGGATCCGGTGAGCCCGCGGTCTGGCGCTCGTACCTGGTCGCGAGGGCTTCGGCGGTAGCTGGCTCGCCACCCGTGAAGGCGTACAACTGAGGGTCGGAGAGGACCTTGGCCATCTCCTCGGCGTACCCGACCTGCAGCGGGACCAGGGCCAGGCGATCAGTGTCGATTCGGGTCGCGATCACCAGCACAAGCTACGACGTGGTTGTGCGCCGGGCGGTCCGGCCACGCCCT
>JAWWOY010000867.1:0-5972 GCA_033851195.1 Kribbellaceae bacterium
GTCGGCGCGTCGACGATGTCGTCCGCCGCTGAGAGAGACGCAGCGAGGTATTGGCCCTGCGTGAGTCCGGCCTGGCGAGTCCGGTCGAAGACCCACTGCAGCGGGCTGTCGATGGCCGCGACGAACGGCTCGTTGAGCACAACCCGGTCATAAACGACGTGCAGGTTGACGATCGGGGTGCTGGCGAGCTCGGCCGCCCAGCCCGGCTCCAGTCCGATCGCCTCCGGTGGTGCGAGCGCCTCCGCGGCCGACGGCGGAACCGCGAGCACGACATCGTCGACCGATTCGGCTACGCCGACGCCGCGAATGGTCCAGCCTTCAGCGGTGGGCACGAGGTCCCGGACCTTGCAACGGGTGCGGACCGTCACGCCGGCCGCCGCCAGCGCCCGGGAGGCCGCGTCCCCGTGCAACTCCTGCAGTGGTACCAGGGACCAGCCGATGTCGGCCGCGGCGGCGGAGTCGAGCAGGCCGATCTGGAAGACCGTCGCGGCGAGGGCGAGCGAGGCGCGCTCGGCCGGGGCGTTGAGCGTCGCGATGCCGATGAGGTCCCAGACGGTCTCGATGGCACGCGCATCCTGACCGTGCTCGGTGAGCCACTCACCGAAGGACGAGCGGTCCACCTCGGGATCGGTGCGGTCGACGCGGCCGAGCGCCAGGGCGGCGCGCATCACTCGCGCTCTTGCCGCCGGCCGCAGCCAGCGGTAGCGCGCCAAGGTGGAACCCAGGTGGAGGGGGGCTGGCAATGCGGTACGGCGAAGCCGGGCGCCGCGGGTGTCGAGTTCGCTGCGGACGGGCACGTCGAGCCGATCCTGCACGGTGACGCGGTCAGCGACGCCCAGTCGTTCGAGGAGGCCGCGGTAGGAGGTGCAACAGCGCAGGAACACGTGCTGGCCGTTGTCTATCCAGAGGCCGTCGCGTTGGAACGAGTAGGTGAGCCCGCCGAGGCGAGGACGGGACTCGAACAGGGTGACCGCATACCCGGCATCGGCGCAGTGCAGTGCCGCGGTGAGGCCGGCCAGACCGGCTCCGACGACCGCGACGCGCCGGGCGGTCATCGGCCTCCTCCCGCCAGGGCGGACACGGCCACGCGCGCCTTCTGGCCGGCGCTGAGCGACAGCCGCTGGTCGTAGACGAGGACCGGGTCGTCGGCGATGCGCCCGAGCAGTTGGTGGTAGATACCGGACATGGCCCGGCAGCAGGCCGCGCTCCGCCAGTCCAGGTGCGGGACAAGCCGCAGGCCGAGCGAGTACCAGTCGCCCGCGCGCCCGGCGGCGTACCGGATGTAGGCGGCTAGCCGGCCAGCGGGATCGTCGAGCGCGCCGAGGTCGTCGAGGCGCAGCTCGACGCCGAAGCGGTCGAGCTCGTCCTGCGGGAGGTAGATGCGGCCGTTGCGGAGGTCCTCGCGGATGTCGCGCAGGATGTTGGTCTGCTGCAAGGCGATCCCGAGCTGGTCGGCGAAGAGGGAGCTCCGTGGGTCGGGTCTGCTGCTGCCGAAGATCGACAGGCACAGGCGGCCGACCGAGCCGGCGACGTGGCGGCAGTACACGACGAGCTCGTCGAAATCGGCGATCCGTACGTCGACCAGGTCCATCTGCACGCCGTCGATGAGCTCGTCGAACGCGTCGAGCGGCACCGGGAACCGCCGGGCCGCATCGTTGACGGCGACCAGCACCGGGTCGCTGCTGTCGTCCAGCCTGCCCAGGTCCTTGCGGACGCCGACGAGGGCAGCTTGCTTGACACCCGTCGGCTGGTCACCGTCGCCGATGTCGTCGATCCGACGCGCGAGCGCGTAGACGGCGCAGAGCGCGGAGCGTTTTTCTACCGGCAGCAGCCGGATGCCGTAGTAGAAGTTGCCTGCCTGGGTGCGGGTGATCTGCTCACAGGTGGCGTAGGCCTGCTCGACCGTACTCATCGAGCCGGCCGCCGGGTGGCTCCCGCGGCCAGCAGGCCCACGATCCGGGTCGCTGTGATCAGCCGCGAGGGCTGCGCGGAACGGCCGAGCACGTCACCCCTCGTACGCCGTAGCGCGGACACGGTGGCCTGTCCCCCAGCGACGAAGCCGGACACGCTGATGCGGCCCCATCCGTGCAAGTGGCCCACGATCGCCGTGCCCTTGCCGAGGAGTCCTGCTGCCCGCTCGATCTCGAACCGCATCAGCGAGCGCAGTTGCGGACCAGCGGCCGGCTGATCCAGGTCGTGCTCGCCGACGCCGTACGTCTGGAGGTCCTCCTGCGGCAGGTACACGCGGCCGGCCCGCCGGTCCTCGGCTACGTCCTGCCAGTGCTCGAGCAACTGCAAGGCGGTGCACACTTCGTCAGACCAGGCGATGGTCTCGGGCGTCGCCTGCCCGAACACCTCCAGCACGATGCGTCCGATCGGATCGGCTGACAGCCGACAGTAGCCGCGCAGTTCGACGAACGTCGCATAGCGCGACACGACCTGGTCCTGCAGGTTGGCCTCGATCAGCCGTCCGAATGGTTCGGCCGACAACCCGCGGGCGCGCACTGTCGACGCGAGCCTGCCCAAGACGGGATCAGTCGGCTGACGGCCCTCCCAGATCGTGCCGAGGTCGGCGGCCACCTCGTGGAGTCGGGTCGAGCGGTCGCCGGTGAAGGTGTCTCCGATCTCGTCGACCATCCGGGCGAAGGCGTAGACGTTGTGCAGGTGTTCAAGGTGCTCACGCGGCAGCAGCCGCAGCGCGACGGGGAAGTTCTCGCCATTCTCCCGAGCGCGCGACGCAACGTCATCGCATGAGCTTTCCGGTGCGGGCGGCCGGTGTCGCGAACTGGCCATGTGAGCATCTTGGGCCCGCTCCCGGCGTCAAGTCTGCGGCCACGGGGATGATTCCTGAACCCGGAAATTATCACGAACGTACAATGTTTAGCGCAGCAGATTGGCCGGACTACAACGAGTGTGGTATGAGCCGAGTGTGGTATGAGCACAGACGCAGCGCAGGGCCGGGCGCGGCTGGAGTTCGCCCTCGGCCAACGGTTGCCGGACCTGCTGACCGAGGTGCGTGACCTGCTGTCCGACGGC
Organism: Kribbellaceae bacterium; assembly: GCA_033851195.1. Classification (GTDB taxonomy): domain Bacteria; phylum Actinomycetota; class Actinomycetes; order Propionibacteriales; family Kribbellaceae; genus Kribbella. Next base: position 3,037 of record JAWWOY010000867.1, read on the forward strand.
TGGCCCGACTACGCCACTTTCCTCGATGACAATCCCGGGGGTATGCGGGAGGCCGCCGAGCTGTTCATTCATCGCCTGCTCGACATGGCCTCGCCCGGCCTGTCGCACTCGCCGGAGGACAGCCTGGAAGGTGAGCAGACGATGCAGCTCGTCTTCGAGCAGATCGGTCGCCGCCAGTGGCAGGTCGGTCACGACCTCACCCGGTTGCTCACCGCCTACCAGCTCGGGGCGCGCACCGCCTGGCGGCACGTCTCGGCGACCGCTCTGGCACTCGAGGTCCGGCCCGACGTCCTCGCCGCGCTCGCCGAGGCCGTCTTCGACTTCGTCAACCATCTCTCCTCGGCCTCGGCCCGCGGCTACGTCCTGGAGCAGGGCGAGGACTCGGCAGCTCGCGAACGCAACCGTGAAGAGCTGGCCGAACTCCTGCTCTCGGATCGCTCAAGCATGGATGCCATCCGGGACGCCGCGGTCCGCGCCCGCTGGCCGATGCCCTCGACCGGCGCCGTCGTACTGGTTGATACCGACAACGACGCCGCCCGGCGGGTGCTGTCGCACGTGGACGAGCGGTCCTTACCCATCCGGCACGCACAGGTCGCCGGCGTGATCGTCCCCGATCCCGGACTGGCCGGGCGTCGCGACCAGCTCAGACGGTTGCTCCACGGCCTCAACGCGGTCGTCGGCCACAGCGTGCCCCTGGAGCACCTACCCCGCAGCATCGCGATCGCACAGATCGCCGTACGCCTCAAGCAGCAAGGCATCCTGCGCGACGATCCGGTGTTCGCCGACGAACACCTGGACACGATCATCGTCTATCGCGAGGAGCGTCTCGTCGGGTTCCTCCGCGCACAGCTGCTCAAGCCGCTCGACGGGTTGCCGGACGGCACCCGATCCCGGCTGATCGAGACGCTGACCTCGTGGTTGCGGCAGATGGGTGACCGGGCAGCGGTCGCCGAGGAACTGCACATCCATCCGCAGACGGTGCGATATCGGCTGGCGCAACTGCGTGAGCGGTTCGGGGATCAGCTGGACTCGCCACGCTCACGCGCGCGACTCTTCCTGGCTCTCGTGTGGCCTGTCCCGTGAATCCCCGCCGTCGATCACCGGCGCCTCGAGCAGGCTGAGCGTCAGCTCTATCCGGGCGGCAAGGACCTCGGCGTCGCAGGATGCCGGATCGGTGGCCAGACCGATGCCGAGGGATCCGGCCCAGCTCAAGGCACCCACGGCGAACGGCGCCCCGGGCGCCAGCGGCAGGATCGGGTAGACCTGCGCGATGCTGATCGTTGCCATCGACAACGGCAGCGTCGAGCCCGGCATGTTCGAGACGATCGCGTGGAAGGACCGACGCCCGTAGACGGTACTCGCGAACCATTCGGCACACGGCTCGGGCAGCGCGCGCAGGCCTGTCGTCATCACGAACCGCGACGCGACGGCCCGACCCGGCGTACGCAGGCGCTCGGTACGGCGACCGACCACGGCGAGCAACTCGTCGATCGGACGGCCATCCATTGGCACGTTGACCAGCACCGCCACGGTCGCGTTGCTCTCGGCGGCCACGCCGGGTTCGCGCACCATCAGCGGGACTGCGACGCGCAGCCGGCCGCGAAGCTGGGTCGCGAGTTCATGGTGAGTGGTAGCCACTGCGTCGGCGGTGAGGGCGACAACCAGGTCGGTCACACGCACTCCCCGGGTGGCAGCCGCCCGCCGTACGGCAGCCAGGTCGAGATCAGCGGTGGCGAACTCCCGCCGCGACGTCGCATCGGCGAGGCGTCCGCCCGCTCCCCCGTCGGTCGCCAGCCGGGCGAGGCCTGCGACGACTGCTCCGGCCCGACATCTCGCACCATCACGAGCCGCCACAACGGGCGGTCGCGGGGCATGAGGGTCTCGGCGAGCTCGGCGACGATCTGCCGCAGGCCGGCCAGTCCGTCCGCGGAGCGGCGTTCGCTGATGTGCAGTGGCCAGTCGATGTCGGCGACGTCGACCCAGCGGGGACGCCGCCAGCGTGACGGTGGTGCGAGCCGTTGGCGGAATCGTGGCAGCCTCTCGAGCTCGTCCCGCAAGACCTTGCGCACGCGCTCCAGAGACAGAGCCGCGCCGTCGCTGGTCGGCTCGAACACCACCAGTCCGCCGACCTGCTGTGCCGCCCCGGCGGTCTCGACGTGCAAGAAGAAGGCGTCGCAGGAGGGCACGGTGTCGACGGCCACCCCATTGTCATAGCACAGGAATTAGCCGGCCGGCCCGTTGTCGGAATGGCGCCGGGCCGGGGCCGACCGGACCGGCTCGCCGAAGCGCGCGGCCAGCCGCCGATAGACCCCCGGCGTCAGGGCACGCACGACCGGAGCGATTCGCACCCAGCGGGGAATCCACGTTTCGGCCCGATCCCGCTCGATCGCCCGTACGACGGCCCGCGCGACCACCTCGGGCGCCACGGCACGCGGCGCGAACCTGTCGTACTCGCGACCGCGTGCGGAGAAGAAGTCGGTCCGTACAGCCGAGGGAACGATGACACTGACTCCGACACCCGTGCCGACGAGTTCGAGCCGCAGGCTCTCGCCGAAAGCGTCCAGGCCGGCCTTCGCAGCCGCATACACCGCCTCACCGGCCACACCGGTACGTCCCGCGACAGACGTCACCAGACTGAGGTGTCCGCTTCGCCGCGCGATCATGCCCGGCAGCAGCAGGCGGGTGAGTCGCATCGTGGCAAGCAGGTCCACGGTGACGAGTTCGCCGATCTCGTGGTCACTCATCTCGACGAACGGCCCGGACCATCCCTGCCCTGCATTGGCCACCAGTACGTCGATGCGTCCATGTGCGGCCAGCGCCTCATCGGCGAGGGCATGAACCGCGGCGGGGTCGTTGAGGTCGGCCAGCACCGCGACGCCCCTCACCCGCGTTGCGACGTCGTGCGTCCGCTCCGGGTGGCGGCCGTGGACCACGAG
>JAWWOY010000884.1:0-3349 GCA_033851195.1 Kribbellaceae bacterium
CAGTCTTGGTCGACGAGTGGCAACTCCACCCAGAGGTCTGGGATCTGGTCAGACGCAGCGTCGATCGCGAAGCTGCAGCTGGGCGATTTCTGCTGACAGGAAGCGCGACACCCACGACGGCGCCGACACATTCGGGCGCCGGCAGGATCGTGCGGCTCCGGATGCGGCCGATGACGCTGCCGGAGCGCGGGATCGCGCAGCCGACGGTCAGCATGCGGGCGTTGCTATCCGGAGAGCGCGGTGCCATCGAGGGCGGAAGCGAGGTCGATCTGCCCAGCTATGCCGATGAGATCGTCCGCTCTGGCTTCCCAGGCATTCGGCGGTTGCCGGATCGTGCCCGGCGGGCCCAGCTGGACGGGTATCTGGATCGCATAGTCGAACGGGATTTCCCCGAGCAGGGGTATCTGGTTCGAAGGCCGTCGACACTCCGGGCATGGCTCACCGCATATGCGGCTGCGAGCAGCACAACCACGTCGTACAACACGATCCTGGATGCGGCGACGCCCGGGGACAGGGACAAGCCCGCAAAGACCACAACCATTGCTTACCGCGATGTGCTCTGCCAGTTGTGGTTGCTGGAGCCGGTGCCGGCGTGGCTGCCTACGCGCAATTCGTTCAGCCGTCTGGCTGCGATGCCGAAGCACCAGTTAGCGGATCCCGCCCTGGCGGCTCGGCTGCTTGGCGCGGATTCGGGCGCGCTCCTGGACGGGACCGTGCAGGCCTCGGCCAAAGTTCGTGACGGGGTTCTGCTCGGGCAACTCTTCGAGTCCCTCGTGACCCTTGGCGTCCGGGTCTTTGCCCAGGCGGCCGAAGCGTCGGTTCGGCATCTGCGGACGCGCAACGGTGATCATGAGGTCGATCTGATCGTCGAGCGGGCCGATCACCGGGTTGTCGCGATCGAGGTCAAGCTCGCGCCGACCGTTACGGACGCTGACGTAACCCATCTCCTGTGGCTTCAGAAGCAACTCGGCGAGGATCTGCTCGACGCGGTCGTGATCTCGACCGGCCAGTACGCATATCGCCGCCGGGACGGTGTCGCCGTGGTGCCCGCAGCGCTCCTGGGGCCCTGAGGTCAAGGGCGTTCTGCCGGTTGTGAAGAGGGCGGGTAGAGCTGGTAGACCCGGACTGTGCCGGACTGGAATCGCAGGTCGGCCAGCCGGGCCAGTTGGTCCGGGACCGGGTGAACCCGCTCGTCGGCCAGTAGCCAGCGGACGCCGTACTTGTTGCGCAGCAACTCCAGCCCGTCGCGCGTAGGAGCAGTGAAGGCCGCGTCGTTGACGCGCAGCTTCTCCTGGTCCCAGAACGGGCCGTGCAGTGCGCTATTGCGGGTGCCGTCCTGGTTGGCCTTGGCGGTGTAGGCCCAGCCCTCGACCAGGACGCGTCGCTCGGCGTACCCGGGGATCCAGAACGAGGCCGTGTGGCAGACCTTCGCAGCCGGCGCATGGCAATGGATGTTGGTGGCGATCAGGTCGTCCGGTCCGGACCGCTCGCGGATGAACCGGGCCGCCTCGATCCCGCCAGGAGCGATCGAGTCGTACGCCGACGCTCCCGCCGGCCCCCCGACGTACCGGAGGCTCGCGAGTGTCGGCGCCACGGTCAGGCCGATCGCGGCGGCCACTGCCAGCGCGGCCCAGGTCCGCCGCGAGGCCCTCAGTACCAGGGCGAGTAGAACCACCCCGACCGCTGTCACCGCAAGCGCGATCAACAACGGCTTCGCGAACACCTCGTCGAGGCAGTCGGAATCGCGGCACGCGCTGGGCACATCGGTCTTGTAAGTCCGCCCGAGGTAGATGGCCGCAGCCCCCAGAACCAAGGCCGGAGCCACTGCGACGAGTTGGCGCCTGGTGAGAGAGGCCAAGCCCCAGGCAGCGACCAGTACGCCGTAAATGAACGCGCTGCGGGCGAAGAAGACCTGTGCTTGGCTGAAGTGCCACAACACTGAGGTCGCAGCAATAGCCGAAACCAGGCCCGCGACCAGCATCACCGCCATCGGGTCGCCAGGGACATGCCGGCGGATCAGCAGTGCGCCGATCCCAGGCAACAGCCAGCCGATCAGCAGAGCGGCCGACACGAGCACCACAACTGAGGTGTTCGGCTGCACACCCTTGGGGTGGCCCGCCATCATCAGGCTCAGCATCGTGCGGAATGTCTCCGCCGGCCGGAAGGCCATGCCATGGCTGGCGCCGCCCAGCACCACCAGGAAGTTCACGGCGTAGGTGATCCCGACCATCAGCCCGAGCGCCGTCGACCGGAAGTCGACCCGCCGTGTCCGTACCAGGTGGTAGAGCCATGCCGCAGCTATCCCGGCGGCGTATGCGGGCAACGCGGTCGCCTTGGTGATGGACAGCACCGCGATCAGGACGGCGGCGACTGTCAGTAGTCCGGCCAGCTGACCCCGAGAGTGTTCCGGAGTACGCCGTAGGAACAGAGCAGTAGTGGCGATCAGCGGCAGAGTCAGCACGGTGGCGAACGCCTGCGTCGGACTGATCATTTGGCCCAGCGACAACGGGCTGTCGTTGTAAAGGGTGTCCGTGACGGTCCACTGCCAAGGTGCCAGATCTCCGGCCAGCACAGCCAGGCCCGCGCCGATCGGAGCCGCCACGGCCCGGCCGGACAGAACCACCGCGACGGCAGCCGCTCCTAGTGCAGTCAGCAGCAGGAACGCGAACGGCACCACCCGGTTAGTCAGGACGTCGAGTTCGATCCCAGTGAGCCAGTGGGCTGAGGCGATGTGGTTGTAGACCATCCAGTGGTACATGAGCGGCTCACCGGCGACGTACGGCACCTGGGGCGGGAAGTGGTGCGTCAGTTCGGCCGCGAGCGACAGCTGGAACGGCGAATCCGAGTTCGGCCGGAGCGCCGCCGGACCGCTCAGCGGGATCATCCGCGAACCGACCCGCAGGAACCAGATCGAGACGAGCCCGACCGATACCATCACCCCGGTCATGGCCCACCACGGCATCGGCCGGGCCGCGGACCGGTTCCGAGGCAGCGCGAGCACCACGCCAAGGGCCAGGGCGGGCAGGACAAGCGGCAGAATCGGTATGTCGGCCCAGCGGCCCAGCGGGTAGATCAGCACCTCCAGACCGAGGCCGAAGCCCGTACCGAGGACTGCATCGACCGCGAACCAGCCGGAGCCACCGGTCAGCCGCCGCCAGAGCAAAGTGCCCGGGGCGGCGACGACCACCAGCAGGTAGGCCAGGTACGCCAGTGCCACCGATGCCGGGTGGGCCTGTAGGGCCGCGAACCAGCACAGGGGCAGCGCAGGCAGACTCGCCAGCGCCGCGACTCTGGACGCGGCTCCAGCTCGTGTCATCCCGGGTCCTCTCGGAAGGGTCTCCTACCTAAA
>JAWWOY010000911.1:0-6461 GCA_033851195.1 Kribbellaceae bacterium
GTGCGGTTCCACAACGTCGACCGGGATGCCGCAGATGCGGCCGGCACCTTCGGGGCCACGGTCGCAGCGCTGGATCCGGACGTGGTGATCGACCTCATCTGCTTCACCGAGGACAGCGCACGGCAACTGGCCGAGGCCTTGCAGGGGCGGATCCAGCACCTGCTGCATTGCGGCACCATCTGGGTGCACGGCGCCAGCACAGCCGTGCCCACCCGTGAAGACGCGCCGCGGCACCCGTTCGGTGCCTACGGGACCGCCAAAGCCGCGATCGAGCGGTACCTGCTCGACATGGCCCGTCGTCACGGGCTACCGGTCACGCTGATCCATCCGGGCCACATCAGCGGCCCGGGCTGGGCACCGGTCAACCCGGCCGGCAACCTCGACCTGCAGGTCTTCCAGAAGCTCGCCGACGGCGACCAGCTCGCGCTGCCCAACCTCGGCCTGGAGACCGTGCAACACGTCCACGCGGCTGACGTGGCCGGGCTGTTCCTGGCCGCGATGGCCAACCGGTCTGTCGCTGTGGGGGAGAGCTTCCACGCCGTGGCTGACGGTGCGCTGACCCTGCGCGGCTACGCCGAGGGCGTGGCAGCATCGTTCGGCCGCGATGCCGACCTTGCCTTCCTGCCCTGGGAACGGTGGCGCGAGACGGTGACGGACCGGGACGCTGAGATCACCTGGGACCACATCGCGCATAGCCCGCACTGCTCGATGGAGAAGGCGGCGCGCCTGCTCGGTTTCCGTCCGCGTTGCTCGGCTCTCGAAACGGTCCTGGAGGCCGTCGACCGGCTGGTCGAGAAAGGTGAGATCGTCCTCAGCGGCCGTACGGCGTCCGGGTGAACGTGTAGGTGGCGAGGTCCAGGTGGTCCGGCGCGATCACCCGGAGGTATTCGCCGGCGAAACTCCCGTCCAGTCCCCGATAGAGGTCGCTCCCCTCGGGTACGAACCGGGACTGCCGGCCACCGTTCAGCCCCCTCAGCAACAAGGTGCCATCGACAACAGTCAGCAGGTACGGCGTGTTGCCCCAATACCAAGGTCCGAGCAGCTCCGAACCCTGCGACAGCTCCGGCTCCGGCAGCCATTCCGCGGCGACCGGCGGCTCGTACGTCGCCAGCGTCCGCAGCAGGTCGATCGCCAGCATCGGCGCACCACCCGTCGTCGCGTTGGCCAGGGTGATGCCGCCCAACCGCCGCGCCCGGTCGACGAACAGACCGGCCAGGAACCCGGGCATCGATCCGGTATGACCGACCAGCAGGTGTGACTCGGCGGTATGCAGCCGCAGGCCGAGCCCGTAGCCGGCGTTCAGAGCCTCCGCGGGATCGCTCGCATGAGGTGCGGCCATTTCCTCGACCGTGTCCGGCGCGAGCACCTCGCTCGCCGGGTCGATCCAGAACGCCGCGTACCGGCCGAGATCCTCGATCGTGCTCCACAGTTGGCCCGCGGGAGCCATCGCCCCCGCGTCGTACGCCGGTTCGTCGTCCAGACGTCCCGACCACGGGTGCACGGAGAATCCACTCGCGGCCCGGCCGGTCGCCAGGTACGACGTACGGCGCATCTCGAGCGGGTCCAGGATCCGCTGCTGGACGAGCTCGGCCCAGCTCGAACCCCGTAGCCGGGCGACGATCTCGCCGAGCAGGGCGTACCCGAGGTTCGAGTAGTGGTGACGTTGCCCCGCCTCACCCGCGGCCGCCGTCGACTCCATCGCGGCGGCCAGCGCCTCGAAGGACACGCCGGGGTTCCGCTCCCACCAGGGACCGGCCGGCTCTGCATGCATGCCGCCGGAGTGGGCCAGCAGGTTGCGGATCGTCAGGTGCCCGAACGCGATGCCGGGCAGATACTTGCCGACCGCGTCGTTCAGCGAGAGCAACCCGTCGTCGCGGCACTGCAGCACCAGCACCGCGGTCAGGGTCTTGCTGATCGAGCCGATCCGGTACTGGGTGTCGCTGTCGGGCAGAGCACCTTCACGGGCACCTTCGCGGACACCGTCGCGGGTCACGAACCGGCCACGTGAGCCCGTCCAAGCCAGCTTGCCGTCCTGCAGGACACCTGCGCAGAGGGACGGTAGCCGGGATGCGCTCTGTGCTGCCGCAACCTCGGCGTACAGGGCAGCGGCAGTGTCAGAACGCAGGGTCACTCGAAGGCCTCCGGTGGTGGGCAGGAGCAGATCAGGTTGCGGTCGCCATGGGCACCGTCGATGCGGCGGACCGGCGGCCAGTACTTGGTGGTCCGGTCGACCGACTGCGGGAACGCCGCCTCTTCCCGGGTGTAGGCGTGCTCCCACTTGTCGTTGATCACCGACCCGGCGGTGTGTGGGGCGTTCACCAGCGGGTTGTCCCCGGCCGGCCACTCCCCCGCGGCGACCCGGTCGACCTCGTGCTTGATCGCGATCATCGCGTCGCAGAACCGGTCCAGTTCACCCAGATCCTCGGACTCGGTCGGCTCCACCATCAGCGTGCCCGCGACCGGGAACGACATCGTCGGCGCATGGAAGCCGTAGTCGATCAGCCGTTTCGCGACATCGTCGACGCTGATGCCGGTCTTCTTGGTCATCGGCCGCAGATCCAGGATGCACTCGTGCGCGACCAGCCCGTTCTCGCCGGTGTAGAGCACCGGGAAGGCGCCCTCGAGCCGCTTCGCCACGTAGTTGGCCGTCAGTACGGCGGCCTTGGTGGCGGCGGTCAGCCCTTCGGCGCCCATCATCCGGATGTACGCCCAGGAAATAGCCAGTACGCCGGCCGAGCCGAATGGCGCGGCGCTGATTGGCCCGACACCCGACGCCGGGCCGGCCTGGTCCAGCAGCGGGTGATTCGGCAAGTACGGCGCAAGATGCTCCGCGACGGCCACCGGACCAACGCCCGGGCCACCGCCACCGTGCGGGATGCAGAACGTCTTGTGCAGGTTGAGGTGGCTCACGTCGCCGCCGAACTCGCCGGGCTTGGCAAGGCCGAGCAAGGCGTTCAGGTTCGCGCCGTCGACGTACACCTGGCCGCCGTTGTCGTGCACGATCTGGCAGACCTCGGTGACGCTCTCCTCGTACACGCCGTGCGTCGACGGGTAGGTGATCATGATCGCGGCAAGTCGCGCGGCATGCTCGGAGGCCTTGGCCCGCAGGTCTTCCAGATCGACGGTGCCGTCATCGTTGCCCTTGACAACTACGACCTTCATGCCCGCCATCACCGCGGAGGCGGCGTTGGTGCCGTGGGCACTGGCCGGGATCAGGCAGATGTTGCGGCCGTCGTCGCCCTGGGCCCGGTGGTACGAGCGGATCGCCAGCAGACCGGCCAGCTCACCCTGGCTGCCGGCATTGGGCTGGATCGACACCTTCGCGTAGCCGGTGACCTCGGCGAGCCAGCGCTGAAGCTGACCGATCAGTGTCACGTACCCGGCCGCGTCCTCGATCGGCGCGAACGGGTGCAGGTCGCAGAATTCCGGCCAGGTGACCGGCTCCATCTCGGTGGTCGCGTTCAGCTTCATGGTGCAGGAGCCGAGCGGGATCATGCCGCGGTCCAGCGCGTAGTCGTAGTCGGACAGCCTGCGCATGTACCGCAGCATCGCCGTCTCCGAGCGATGCGAGTTGAACACCGGGTGCGTCAGGTACTCGCTGGTCCGGGTGACTTCAGCTACCAACTCGGCGCCGGTCAGCCCGGCGTCGTACCGGACGCCGAAAGCACCGCAGACGCGGCCGAGAGCGGTCGCGTCGGTCTTCTCGTCGCAGGAGATGCCGACGTGGTCCGCGTCCACCAGCCGCAGCCAGATGCCGGTCTGCCGGGCAGCGTCGACGACGTCCGCCGCACGACCCGGAACCCGCGCGAGCACGGTGTCGAAGAACTGCTCGTGCACCACCTCGACACCACCCGCCCGGAGCGAGGCAGCGAGGCTGTCCGCGTGCCCGTGCACCCGCTCGGCGATCGCCTTCAGCCCGTCGGGGCCGTGGTACACGGCGTACATCGAAGCGACCACGGCGAGTAGCACCTGGGCGGTGCAGATGTTCGACGTCGCCTTCTCGCGACGGATGTGCTGCTCCCTTGTCTGCAACGCCAGCCGGTACGCCGGGGCGCCGTCCACATCGACTGACACTCCGACCAACCGGCCCGGCAAGGATCGCTCGAGACCCGCGCGCACCGAGATGAAGCCTGCGTGCGGACCTCCGTAGAACAGTGGCACGCCGAATCGCTGCGACGAGCCGATCACGACGTCCGCGCCGGCTTCACCCGGAGAGACGAGCATCGTCAGCGCCAGCAGATCGGACGCCACCGCGACCAAGGCGCCGCGCTCGTGCGCCTGTTCGGTCAGCGGCCGCAGATCCCGTACGACGCCGCCGGAGCCCGGGTACTGGACCAGCACGCCGAAGAAGTCACCCTCGGGCAGACCGTCGGTGGTGTCGGCGACCAGGACCTCCAGGCCGAGCGCCTCCGCCCGGGTCCGTACGACGGCGATGGTCTGGCCGAAGCAGTCCGCGTCGACCAGGAAGCGGTCGGATTTGCTCAACTTGTTCGAGCGGTGCGCCAGCGTCATCGCCTCGGCGGCCGCGGTGCCCTCGTCCAGCAGCGACGCGTTCGCCGTCGGCAAGCCGGTCAGATCCGACACCACCGTCTGGAAGTTCAGCAGCGCCTCCAGCCGGCCCTGCGAGATCTCCGGCTGGTACGGCGTGTAGGCCGTGTACCACGCCGGGTTCTCCACCAGGCGGCGAACGATCACCGACGGTGTGAAGGTGCCGTAGTACCCCTGCCCGATCATCGAGGTGGCCACGTTGTTGCGCGCGGCGAGCCCTCGAAGCTCGGCCAGCGCATCCACCTCGGAGGCCGGTTCCGGCAATCGGAGTGCCTCGGCGGACCGGATCGAAGCCGGCACCGCAGCATCCACCAGCGCGTCGATGTCGGCGTACCCGAGCGCCCGCACCATCCGCGCGACCTCGTCCGGGCGGGGCCCGATATGACGGTCGGCGAAGGCGGCCGAAACCGGGGGATGGGATTCGTTCACAGTCATCGAGAAGGCTCCGTTGCTGCTGACAAGTGCTGCCTGGGGCCTCCCCCTCTGTCACGCGTGCACGCTTCAGAGTCGCCTGCGGCACCCGGTCCATGGGCCTGAGAGGTTCCGGGGAGGAATTGCCCCTTCGGCGCCCAGGCAACAAGGCCTGGGACTCTCCCGAGTGCTGTGTACGGCGTGTCCGAGTTTACCAGCCCCGGTCAGCCGGTCATGCGGGCGCGGCGGCGGGCGGCGAGCTCGTCATTGGCGTGCCCGTCGGTTTCACCGTCGGCCCGCTCGGTCGGCAGCTCCGACAGCGACCCCTCGACCTCGCGCCAGACACCGCCGAGAGCGATGCCGAAGACTCCCTGGCCACCGGCCAGCAGATCGATCACCTCATCGGGCGAGGTGCACATGTACACGCTGGCGCCGTCACTCATCAGGGTGATCTGGGTCAGGTCGTTGATGCCGCGCTTGCTCAGGTGTGCGATCGCGGTGCGGATCTGCTGCAGTGAGATGCCGGCGTCGAGCAGCCGCTTGATCACTTTCAGCAACAGCACGTCGCGGAAGCCGTAGAGCCGCTGCGTGCCGGAGCCGGAGGCCGGACGCACGGACGGCGAGACCAGCCCTGTCCGGGCCCAGTAGTCCAGCTGACGGTAGGTGATGCCGGCCGCGGCACACGCGGTCGGGCCACGGAAACCGACGTCGTCGGGCATCGGGGACAGGTCGTCGTCGAACAGTAGACCCTGCACTCCCGCGCTGGCGGCCGCCTCGGCATGCGCTTCCGACGTCGACTGCGCCGTCAGATCTGTGTCGCCGGTGCGTGTCACGCCTCAGCCTCCCTGATACCTGGAACGGATCACATCCGTGGAGTTACAACAACCCCACGACTCTTTCAAGGTAGGCCGCCGATCAGGGCCGGTCAACGACGTGGGCACCGAGCCGAATGCGTGTCGCGCCGGGTGGCCCGAATCGTTACCTTCGCGGCCTTGGCAGCGACTCGGGGTCAGCTTTTGTCGAAATCCTCGGGAGTGACGTGGTCGAGGAACTCGCGGAAGCGCTCGACCTCTTCCTCCTCCTCCACCTCGTCATTGTCGCCCTCGTTGTCCGGTACCGGGATACCGGCCTCGGCGAGGATCTCCTCGGTGCAGAACACCGGCGTACCGGTCCGCAGCGCGAGCGCGATCGAGTCCGACGGCCGGGCCGAGATCTCGGTGTTGTCGTCGAACACCAGCATCGCCTCGAACACCCCGTCGGTGAGGTTCACGATCCGGACCTGGCTGAGCGTGTGCCCCAGCACCCGGATGGTCTCGGCGAACAGATCGTGGGTCAGCGGGCGGGGTGGTTCCATCCCCTGCTGGGCGAACGCGATCGCGCTCGCCTCCGCCGCACCGATCCAGATCGGCAGGTACCGCTCGCCGCCGACCTCCCGGAGCAGCACGATCGGCTGACTCGAGGGCATCTCCACCCGGACTCCGACCACGTCGACTTCGCGCACA
>JAWWOY010000922.1:0-8292 GCA_033851195.1 Kribbellaceae bacterium
GTGCTGAACTTCTCCATGCCCGGCGCCACCATGGAGGGCTTCGCCCGCAACTCGGTGACGATCGCCAAGGCCGGCATCTACGACCTGCGCCTGCACCACGACGAGGTGGTCGCGCCGATCCTGCGGATGTGGAAGGTGTTCGAACGCGACGACCTGAGCGGCGACGGCGCCAAGGCCCGCGACGAACTCGCCGACTTCATGGTCGGCCTGGACGCCCAGGCGAGCCGCTTCGTCGAGCAACGCGCCCGCCTACTCGAACGCCAGGCCGCCCGCGCCACGACCTGACCCCCTGGCCGCGGCAGCGGGCAACCCCACGAGCATCCTGTCCATCTGCTACGCGGCCACCTCGTCGTTGCGGAGCTTCTGGAGTGCGAGGAAGAGCAGTTCCTCGGCCGTCCCCAGGGATGCGTCGTCGGTGACTCGGCAGCTCACCGCGTAGGTGGCGTGTTTCAGTTCTTTGACGTAGGGCTCCTGCATCACGCCCGGGGGAACGTCGCCGGGCACCAGGGCGAAGTCGACCTTGCCCGACCAGTGCGGGAACGCGACCGCTCGAGTTGGTTCCTCGATCATGGTGTCGTGGACGCGGAAGTACGGGGCGGGCTCTCCCGACTGCCTCAGGGCGACAACGGCCACGGAACTTGCAAATCGCGCCATCCGGGTCAGTCGCTCGAGGTAAGGCGCGCGTTTCCCTGCCTTCTCCCAGATCAGGACCTGCAGGTCGTACTTGTCCACCGGCGCAGCGGGCGAAGTTGCCCTCACCCGGCGGGTTGCGGCGGGATCTTTTGATCCGGTGTCCAGGTAGGCACCGCTCGCTCGATCCCACACCGTGACTCCCGCGGCTGCGTATCGTTCCCAGCCCGGGGCCCTGACACCGCCCAGCAGCGCATGCTCCTCCACCGTCACCACGCACGCGACGGCGTGCGCGCGAAGGAGCTCCTCGATCTCCTGGGGAGCCCACCTACGGTGCCCCATCAGGCGGTCCAGGATCCACTTTCGAGGCCACACGTGCTCATGATTCACATCAGCCGGCATGCCCAGGTTGCGCGCACCGTCAGTGAGGTACCGCAGGTTGTACTTGGGATGCGGTTGCATCCCGGACGCCTCGGTGAACTTCCACAGCGCAATATCGACGAGCTGCCGGCGGTGTTGAGTGTCGATACCGGGAGCCTCGAGCAGAATCTGGATAGCCTGCACCAGGCTCTTCTCCCGCCGAGTCATCGCATCGGTGGTCGCGTATTCCTGAAGATTTCTCAGGACCTGCGTGTTCTTTGGCATTTACTCCCCTTCCAGTTCAGTGACGATGTCTCAGGTCGGTGTTGGGCCAGGCTCGCCGAGTCTGCGGAGGGCCGCGACGAGTGCCTGGTTCGGGTGAGCTTCCGGAAGGACCGCGCAGACCTCGTCGATTGACCGTTGGACGGGGATCCCCAGGAGGACGCCGTACCTGGCGGCGACCGTTGGGGTCCGGCTGTGCGCGGCAGCGCAGTGCAGCAGCACGGTCTCGCCCTCGCCGCGGAACCGCGCGATGGTCCGGGCGGCATCGTCGATGACGTACTCCAGGTTGGGGTTATCGTCAGCGTTCGTGTCGAGGATGCGGAACTCAACGTGCTTGCCGCGAAGGTGAGCCGGCACCTGGTCGCGACCGAGTCGGCACAGAGTCACGACAGCGGTGACGTCTCGCGGTAGGTCGGTCAGCGTGGACGCCCCGGACAGGAAGACCTGGGGGTCGAGAGGGTGCACGGCGAACGAGTCGTGTCCCGCCCAACCGCCGTAGTCGATGCTTGGGCACCCCGGCCAACCCGACCCGTCCGGCTTCCCTGCGTTGACGGTGAGCAGTGCGAGGTTGACCAGGTCGCCGGCGGTGACGCCGGGCCAACCGTGCACGACCCGTCGCCACTGGGCCGGGAATGCGCTGGCTCCCCACCGCGCACCGAGCAGGGCGCCGGCAATCGAGGCGACCGTGTCGGTGTCGTCGCCGATCCGTACGGCGGCCTCCAGCGCATCGACCAGGTGGTCGCAGGCGAACCGTCCCGCCTGTGGCACGTGGGCGGTCTCAGGTGTGTGGGTGATCGCGGACCAGGCGGCCTGCAGGGCGGTGGCGACGTACCCGTTGGGCCGGAACGATGTCGGGTCCTGACGTTCCGCCTCGTCGAGGCGTTCCAGCCAGAACGCCTGGCTCTCCTCCGGTAGGTAGCCCAGGCCCGCGCGGGGGTCGCGGAACCGTCCGTGGAGCACGGCGTCGCGGATGGCCAGGCACCACAGCGCACATGCCTGACCGGCGCGTTGGTCGGTGTGCGTCAGCGAGCTGACGGCCGCCGCGGCCTCGACCAGAGCGACGGGATCGTGCAGGTGTGCCAGCGCCACGACGGAGGTCCGCATCAGCGAGCCGTTCCCGCCGCTGCGACCGGTGCGGTCGTGCATCTCCCGGGCGGCCGCGGTCATCACTGCCGCGGTCGGCTTCGCGCCGGCCGCCCGAAGCACCCTGCCGGTCTGGATGCCGACGTCCGCCGGTCCCCCGGCGTACCAATTCGAGAGGCTGAGCGCGACCGCGTCCAGCGCCGGCGTCGTTCGTAGGTCTGCTCCGGTGGCCGCTACGGCCGCGACAGCGAAGGTCTGTGCGGTGTCGTCGGTCCACTCCCCGGGTGCGAAGCCCCCGAGGCCACCGCCGATCATCGCCGGTCGCTCACCGGGCGGCGGGATCGGGACGACGCCGAACTCGTAGCCGGCGCCGAGTGCATCGCCGCATGCCGCACCCAGGAGTACGCCGCACGCACGGTCGGCCTGAGCCGCAGTCAGCCTCACCATCAGTGGCTCCGCACCAGGTTGAGAGCGTGCCGCGGGTTGGTCGCGACGAAGTGCACGTCGCGGCGTCGCCAGGCGAGGGCCGCCACAGTGGCGTACCCGTCGGCGCCGGCGACGGTCGTCCCGAGCCCTGCCGGGGCGATTGGCCGACGCTCGACGCGCCCGGCCCTGTCGACGAAGCGGCGGGCCCTACGCGACGGCGTGACCAGCTCCTCCTGGCCCAGTGCGTCCAGCGCCGCGGCCTTGACGATCGAGCGGAACTGCTGGGCCAGCGTGATCGGGCTGTCGAACACCTCCGCCAGCACCGGCTGCCCCGCGATGCCGATGACGACGCCCACCTGTCCCGGCAGCGGGCCCAGCCCGTCGACCAGGCGGCGTACGTCTTGGACTGCGCGGTCTGCGTGAACAGCGAAGGACGACGTGGCATTGGGTCCGTAGCGTGCGTCGTACTCCGTGACCCGACGCCACACCTCGCCCTGTCGGTCCTCCCCCGTGTTCAGGCCGCTGCGCACCCGCAGGCTCGCGCGACGCTCGTTCCAGGCGTGGTCGCGACCGCCACCCCAACGTCCCTTCTCGACACAGACGACCTCCAAGTCCAGCGATGTTCCAGCCGGGACCAACACAGAGCGACCGAGAAGCCGGTTCTGCCAGCCCCCCTCGAGCACCTGTCCCTCCAGCATCAACAGCGGCCGATCACCCGTATTCGTCGCCACCAGCGACGACACTGTCGGGCCGTTCGCCTGCTCGGCCAACTCGGCTGTCTTCGCGTTAACGCTGTAGCCCCGCGGCCCGGCGTACTCACCCCACACCGGGAACACCATGAGCGCACCCCTGCTCGTCCCGCTGCCTACATGCAACTGTTGCATCCCATCACCCCTTAGCGCGATTCTGCGCTAAGCCTACCACGGCATAGCGCAAATATGCGCTAAGTTGGAACCATGCACAAGGAAGCCGACCTCACTGCCTATCCCCGGCCAAACGTCGCGGTCGACGTCGCTGTGCTCACAGCCCTGCCGCTGAGGACCGCCGACGGGGGTCCCGGCTCGCTCGCCGTGCTCGTCGAGGACCGGGACGCCGCGCCGCGTGGCCGTGCCCTTCCTGGCAGGTTCCTGCGCGAACGCCAGACCCTCACTGAGTGCGTTGCAGACGTGCTCCGGATCAAGGCGGGTCTGGTGGATGTCCAGGCCGAGCCGCGTTTGCTCAAGGTGTTCGACGACCCCACTCGCGACCCCCGCGCGTGGACCCTCTCCCTCGCGCACGCGATTGTCCTCCCGTCGCAGCGGTTGGAAGGAGCCACCGGCCAGCTCATGGGCATCGCACTCGACGGCGGGCTTCAGTCGGGCGAGTCTCTGCTGTTCGACCACGACGCGATCGTCCGCGAAGCATCCGCGAGGATGCGCGAGCGGTACGAACTACTCCCGGATCCCGACGGTCTGCTCGACCACCCGTTCACGATGGCCGAGCTCAGAAGCTTCCACGAGGCGGTCCTGGGCGAGCACCTTCTCAAGGACACGTTCCGCAGACGCATGGAGCCGAACCTCCAACCGATCATCGAACGCGAAGGCCACCCTGCGCTCCGCAGCGACGGCGGGCGCCCGGCACAGGTCTACGTCCGCAGCCAGGATCGCGAGCTATCCCCGACGGCACAGCTGCTTCTCCCGCGGGCCCATCCCTCAGTTCGGCTACGTTGAGCCGATGAGCACCGCCTCCCGATCGCAGCAGCCAGGTCAGGTGTTCCTCGCCTATGGACGCGTCGATCCGTTCATCTTGCGACGGAAGTTGGCGGGTCGACTCGACGTTCCAGAACTCGGGCCAGTCAAGCTCACTGCTCCTGCGGCGCCCCGAACCACTTGAGTGAATTGGCGAGCGCCGACCACCCGTCGTCCTTCCCAGACTCCTTCTCGATGTCGCGCAGGAGATCGCGACTTCGAGAAGCAAGAGCCTGCTGCGAAGGAGTCAGCATGCCGGCGAACCGCTCGTCGAGGAGCCAGCTCGCGTCCTGGCAGGCGTACATCGACACGGCGTCCAGGAAGATCTCCAGCTCTCGGGCCGACTCGGGCAACTCGCCGTCACCCATGCGCAGCCAGGTGACCTGTCCCTTCCAGAGCTCTGCCCGGGCGGTGTCTCCCGAGACATCCAGCAGGGTTGCGAAAGGCTCAGTAGAGGCCACCGTGGCGGAGGCTTTGCGGTACTCGTCGACTTCCAGGAGCAGGCGCACCACGTTGTCGTCCTTCATCGACAGACCGACCATCAGCATGTGCCGGGTGAGGGCCACCGCCTGCAGCACCGAGGCCGCGGGCTTGACCCTTGCGTCGTACTGCACGAAGTCGCGCCGGGTCAGGATGATCGACCCAGGATCGTCGAGCGATCCGTGCATCTTGAGCAGCCAGCGCTCGACCGGATCGCCCACCGTCGCGGGCACAGATCCGAGTGCGCCGCCGCCCGTCCCGGCCGCTGCCACGGCACGCTCGTACAGGTTGTCGTAGTTGGTCGTCAGTGCCTCGCGGCATCGCAGACCCGCCAGCAGTGCGTGCGCGAGCGAAGGGCGAACCTCCCTGTCCATCGCTTTGGCCACGGCCTCTCCGAGACTCCCAGCGGCAACGCGGGCGAGCAACTCAGCCTGGTCAAGCGGCGACTGGTCTAAGTCTCTGATTCGCTCCACGAATGCGGGCTCGCGGCCCTCGCAGAGCAGATCGATCAGCTCACCCCATGAGGGAAGACCAGCGGGGATGCTGGCGCCGGCTCCGATAAGGAGGGCCAGATGTCCCCTTGATGCGAGTTCACCCAGTGTTTTCGCCGTCACCATCTCGTCGCAGCCCGCGGCCGACGCCGACTTCAGCTCTCTTCGTTTGTGCTGAACGGCGGCGCAGACCGCGCGGTCCGGGGTTACGAGTGCCACGTCTATGTCGGCGTGCTCGACGAACTCGGTGAGAGCCTCGAGCAACTTGACGATCACATCCCCACGCTGATGGTTCAGTCCTCCCTCGCCTATTGCCAGCACTGGCAAGGCGATCAGGGGCAGCACCCGCCCGTCCGCTGGGAGTAGCTCGGCTCCGGAGATCTCGTTCAGCAGCAGTCGCAGGCGGGCCGCGAGTCCTGCCGGTCCCACGCTCGCTTTGGAGGCGTCGCCAACGTCCACGAACCAGACCGAGCTCTTGTCGACGGATCGCGCGAAGCCGCCACCTTTCCAGCCGGCGGGCTCGAGCCGCTTCCCCTTGCCACCGAGCAGCGGCTCCCAGTGCTTCTCGACGGTGAACCAGGAGTCGGTGGGGACCACCGCCGCATCGTGTACGAGTTCCTCGATCTTGCCGTTGACGACGAACACGTGACCGCTCATGGGTAAAGCCTCCGATTAGTGGACTGCTCTCGCTCGGGATCATTGCCAGACACCGCATAGCCGTACGCACCCAGCCGGTGCTCCGCGGCCTCACGCAGTTCGTCATCAAAGAGCTCGTGGTATTCCTCGCGCAGAATCAGGGCACCCGCCGTGAGGTCGACGCGTTTGCGCTCCCAGAGTGCCGTGAAACCGCCAGTGGTGTCGATAAAGCAGCTAACCTGCGTGCGGTTTCGATCGCGCGGTGCTCGCCCAGCATCCGCAGGAAGAAAGTCGTCAATGTCGAAAAGGTCGGGTGCAATGGTGGCGGCGTGCTTGGCCGCCTTGTGAGATACCCCCGCTTGGGAATGCAGCAGCCGGCGGAGATTCATGACGTTCGGACAGCGGCCGAGGGTCGCGAGCAGATTGTGTTGCGCCTGGACGGCGCCGGCCAGGCCCGGCAACGCCGGGCCCTCGATTACGCCAGCTGCGGGCCGCCATCCGCGCACGTCAACACTGAGGTCCCGTCCGTCGTGGACCACTAGGAACGAGGTCTCCTCGGCCGCTCGGCCAAGCCGCGTCGGTTCCTTGAGGCGGCGTGCCGGCAAGCTGACCACCTGGTACGCGCACATGCGCCGAGTCGTGGTCCCCAACCGTGCGGTGAGCGGGGGGCAGCTACAGGGCCGCGCTAGTGAGCCTCGGCGGGGGCCTGGTGCCTAGTGGTGCGTCTGACAAATAGCGTTCAGAGGTCCAGGTCGATTTCCACGCGGCAGTGGTCACTGGGTCCCCACTCCTCGATGCCGTTGAGCGCACGCACACTGACGCTGTCTGCGATGGCCCGAGAAGCAAACACATGGTCGAGTTGACGTGAGGCAGTGGCTGCGGAGCCACCACGTGGATAGTAGGTCGGCACGGTCAGGCTAGTTCTGGGGAGCTCTTCAGGCCATGGGTGAGCCCGTCGTCCGTGGGGTGCCGCAGGTCCGACGTACACAAGGCCCATCGCGTTCGCTCGGGCGAAGACATTTTCGTACCTCTGAGCCCAGTAAGCGGAACCGTCCTCGCCGTAGCCGAAGAGAACGTTCAGGTCTCCCGCCACAATCAGCCGATGCCTGGTCGGATGAGTGATAAGTGGGCTGAGATCCGACAAGAGCGAGTGCACTGAGGCATCCGCGAAGATGGAGCCGTCGCGAAGCCCCTTCTGCCAGGAGGCGTACGCCGAGGCGACAGTGACGACTACAGCGTCGCCGTCCATGACGTCAGCAATCGCCAGCGTGCCGGGGCGACTCACTGCCACCCCGCCCTCGACCGGCTCATGCGCGGGATGCGTCTTGTAGGGCCGCAATTTGAACCGGCCAGACGGAGCCGCGACGGCGGCCGCGCGGTGCCAGAGTGGGCTTTCCCAGCCGAGCGTCCGCCAGGCCTCACCCGCTGGACAGACCTGGTACTCGACCGAGCCCATTGGATCTCGAGCCTCCTGCAGGAGCGCGACGTCCACGTCGTCCGATAACGAGCGCCAGACATCGCGCCCGTTTGTGTTCCAGCTGACCAACTTCATGAAGTAGACCTTATCGGGGATTGAATCCCGCCAAGTGATGTAAATCGGATCCCTGGTCTTGGTGATGGTGTCGGTCACCTAGATGAAGGGTCACCGCGTGAGTCTCTGTGAGAACCGTCCAAAGTCACTCACGAAAGAGGCAGCCCTCACCCCGGCGTTAGGCCTCGCTGTCCCGATGCCACCATCGGCGCGGCGCCGGGGCGCCGTTGCACTTGAGAGTCTCCATCAGACCCCGCGTCCAGTTCACGCTGGTGGCTGGCAGGAACCACTGCGGCAGCCCGAGGTCGACGTGCTTGGTGCGTCGAGTGGACGCCGTGGCTAGCTGAGCTTGCGACCGACGACGTACAAACGTTGGGTCGTCTCACCCCTGGCGGTGGCTGGCCCGCGAAGGTACCACTCGATGTCGACGAGACCGGCGGCCTCGACGACCCCGACCACGAACGCCGGCTCGTGCAGCACGAAGTCGAGGTCGACCTCGTGGCCGAACCACTCGTCGAGGTGGCGGACCTCGGCTCCGGCGTGCATGCCGAGGACCAGCCATCCGCCGGGGGCGAGCGGGCGCACTAGGGCCGCGACCGCGTCGGGCAACTCGGAGGCCGCCAGGTGGATGAGCGAGTACCACCCC
>JAWWOY010001150.1:0-3052 GCA_033851195.1 Kribbellaceae bacterium
GCGGCTCGTTCATCTTGCCCTCGGCGTCCGCGAAGACGCGGAGGTTGCGGACCTTCTCGGCGAGGCGGTCGGCGTCGGCCCCGGTGTCGCTGTGGGTCACACCGAGCAGGACGAGAAGACCGGGGCCGATCGACCCCGTCACCGCGCCGTCGACCGTGACCGAAGCGCGCGTGACCCGCTGGACGAGCGCCCTCACAGGTCGCGCAGCTCGGCGGCGGCCTGCTCCGGCGGGACGGTGCAGAGGTTCACGCCGGTGCCGAGCTCGAGCCCGGCCTGGTGGGTGAGGCGGGGCTGGATCTCGATCCGCCAGCCGAACTGGTCGGCCCCGCTCGGCGCCGTCCGCACCCACAGGTTCAGCGGGGGCGAGGCGCCCAGGCGCGCACGCAGGCGCCGGAGCGCGTCATGCAGGAGCGCGGCGCCGGTCGGGCCGTCGTCCTCGAAGCGCGCGACCGGTCGCCGCGGGGCGAGGACGAGGTGAAACGGCACGCGCGACGCGTAGGGCGCCATCAGGACGGCCTCGTCGTCGATGGCGACGATCCGCTCGCGCCGCCGGACCTCCTCCTGCACGAGGTCGGCGAGCAGGTTGCCGCCCATGGTCCGCACCGCGTAGGCGGCGAAGCGCTCACGCTCGCGGGCCACCGCGGCGGGGACGAAGTCCATCGCGTAGAGCTGCGCGTGGGTATGTGGGAGCGAGGCGCCCGCGGCCCGGTGCTCGTTGACGATCAGGTGCCGGCAGGCCGCGCCCTCGTGCGCGCGCATGCGCGCCCGCCACGTCTGGACGGCGAGCTGCACCTGGGTAGTGGGCAAATCCGCGAGGTTTGTGACCGAATCGGGCGCGTTGACGATCACCTCGTGCGCGCCGCTCGCCGGCTGGGCCGTGAAGAGGTCGGGCTGGGCGTCGCGCTCCGGCGTGCGCGCGTCGGGGTCCAGCGCGGGGAACTTGTTCCCGAAGGCGCGGATCTTCCAGCCGCCGTGGCCGTCGTCGACGCGGTAGAGCTCGGGCGGCGTCTCGTGCTCGTGCCCGGGCGCGAACGGGTCCGTCGCGGGATCGATCGGCGCATCCGGCGGGATCTCGAACTCCGCCCCGGGACGGTCGGCGCGCTCGCCGGCGATGATCGTCTTGAGCCCCGTCAGCGGGTCGACGCGGACCTGGGGCATCAGCCGTGGTAGCGCTGGATGTCCTTGCTGTGCTGCGCTTCGCTCTTGTAGCCGCCCGTGTGGATGTACGCCGACTTGCCGTCACGGTCGATGAACTCGGTCATGGGGAAGCCGACGGCGATCGCGCGCTTGGTGGCGATCTTGTCCTTCGGGTCGGTGTAGGAGGGGAAGGGCAGCGGGCGGGTCGCCAGGAATCGCTTCGCGGCCTTGTCGCTGTCGTGGGCGTTGAGGCCCACGAACGCGATCTCCTTGCCATGGGTGACGGCGGCCTCCTGGAAGAGGGCGAACTCGGCCTGGCAGGGACCGCACCACGAGGCCCACTTGTTCACGATCACCGGCGTGCCCTTCAGCTCGGCGAGGCGCTGGTCGAACGCGCTCTCGCCTCCGCCGATCAAGGTGTTGGCCTGTGTATAGAGCCCGTTGAGCGGCGCCGGAGCGGTCACGAGCTGCTTCTTCGCGCCGTCCAGATCGAAGTCTGTGCCGTCCCCGACGTTCCCACCGCCACCCGCCTGGGTCAGGCCGATGACAACAATTGCCACCAAGACGATGGGGGCGAGGATGTACAGGACCCGTCGCATGCGACAAGAGGGTGGCAGATTGAGGGCCTCCTCTTACGAGGCCCGCCACCCGACCTGCTTCAATAGACCGTGACTCGCCGGGAGCATGTCCGAGGGGAACGCCGTAAGGCGCCTGGAGCTCTCGCCCGTGAGTCTCTTTGGAGCGTCCAGTCGCGTCAACCGGCTGTTCGCTGCTACCGCCACTTTTCGAGCCGTCTTCTTGGCTGAGACCACGCCAGTGGCCGACCCGGCCACGCTTCCTTCAATCGAAGAGATCGACCGCGCGTCGGCGTTCACCCGTGAACCCTTCCTGACCGACGGGGAGGATGCCGCCACCGCACTCGCACCCGGGACTCCACGTCGCCGGGCGCTGGACTCTGCGCTCGAGGAGCTGGAGGCCGGTGCGAAGGTCCCGACCCCCCACTGGCGCCGCCTGTGGTCGCTGCTGCTCGGGCTGGACCGCCTGCTCTCGCAGGACGAGCCGAAGCTCATCGACGGCACCGTCCTCTCCGCCCACCAGGTCGACGCGCTCTCGGGCACGCTGACCGCGCTGCTCGCCGATCGCCTCAAGAACGGCGACGGCCCGGCTGCCCCCGTCGCCGTGCCCGTCCTCGACGCCGACGACGAGATGCCGGTCGACGACGACGACGATGAGGACGACGAGGAAGAGGAAGAGCCGCAGTGGACGCCGGACGAGGCCGAGACCGAGGACGTCGCCGAGGCCCCTGAGGACCCGAACGCCGGCAAGCGCTTCTGGTTCGAGCACGCGACCGGCGCCGGCAAGACCGTCGCCGCCGTCGGCTTCGTCGAGGCCTCCCGCACCGGCGGCGTGCTGATCCTCACCCACCGCCGCAACCTCGTCGACCAGTTCAACGGCGAGCTGCGCGACCGCGGCTACGCGAAGCGCCTCGCCCCGGCGCTCCTCGGGCACGCCGACACGGCCAACGGCCCGGTGACGGTCGAGACGTACCAGTGGTTCGTCCGCAACGCCGGCAACATCTCCGACGCCTACTCGATCGTCATCTGCGACGAGGCGCACACCGCCCTGGGCGAGAAGACCTCCGCCGCGATCCGCGCCTGGACGGGCCCGGTCTTCGTGGGCATGACGGCCACCGGCGCGCTGATCGCCCGCCACGTCACCGACCTCTTCCCGACGCAGACGTCGCGCTTCGACCTCGCGCAGGCCGCGCGTCGCGGCGTCATCTCGCCGCTGCGCTGTGTGCGCATCCCGCCCGGCCCGGGCGTGCGGACGATCGCCAAGGTGCCGCTGCGCCGCGGCGAGGTCGACACCGAGTTCGACCAGGAGATGCTGGCCGAGCTGCTCGATCAGCTGCCCT
>JAWWOY010000952.1:0-6950 GCA_033851195.1 Kribbellaceae bacterium
TTCGTTGCGCCCCTGCTCGACCAGTAGCACCGGGCCGTCCTGGGAGTCGGCCGGCGGATTCCAGTCGGCGAAGGACATGTGACCCGAGTACGCCGCGGGCAGGTCGTGGTCCGGCCCGTACTTGGCAATGGCGCCGGCTTCTCCATAATTCCCGGCGAAGATCACGGCCCGGGCGCGTTCGTCCGCCGGGATCTTGGACCAAGCGTCCGCCACGGCCGAGGTGAGCTCCGGCCAGCCGATCTGCTCACCCTGTTCCGCGTTCACAGGCAGGACGAAGTTCACGGCGGAGGCAGGCAGTACCGGGAGGGTGAACAGCGCGGACGTCAGGGCGGTGAGCACCAAGGCGACCACGGCCCCGCGCATCGTCCGCCTTCCTCGTGTGGCCCATTCGACGGTGGGCTCGCAGCCGACGGCGACCAGGACCAGCAACAGCGGCAGGGCGTAGTAGGACTTACCCCCGATTGCCAGTACGCCGATGCAGAGCAGGGGATAGGCCAAGGCAACGGCGCGTCCCCAGCGCAGCGCCGGTGATCTCCACAGCCGCAGCAGGCCGGCAATCCACACCGGTACCAGGAACGGCGACAACTGCAGGATCTGCAGAGGTAGGAACATGATCCGGTTCTCGGTGCCGTCGTCCTGGCTGATACCGCCGGCAACCGTGAGTTGCGGCCAGCCGTGGGAGGCCTGCCACCACAGGTTGGGTGCAGCTAGTACTGCGGCTATGGCGAGGCCAGCGACCAGCCACCAACTCCGCAGTACGGCTCGAGGGCCTACCACCAGCACAGCAATCAGCAAGGCGCCTAGCGGCAGCACGACCAGGTACTTGTTCTCGAGTGCGATCCCAGAGGCTAGTCCGAGCGCTAGCCACCAGCGGCCGTCCCCGGTGCGCAGTAGCCGGATAGCGAGGAACCCGATGACCATCCAGGCGAGCAGATCGAACGTAGCGGTGGACACCATGTGGCCTACACCCATCAGGAACCCGGAGAGTGCTGCACAGACTGCGGCCAGCACCTGCCCCCTGCGGTCGCTGCCGAACTCCCGCGCGATCAGTGCGACCACCATAACGGTAAGCGCACCGGCGATCGTTGCCACCACCCGGAGCCCTGCGGGTGAGCCGCCGAAGATCTCGGTCGAGATTCTGGTCAGTAGAGGCGTCAGTGGTGGTTGGTCGACGTAGCCCCAGGCGAGGTGGTCGCCGGCGACCATGAAGTAGAGCTCGTCGCGATGGAACCCGTAGCGACCGGACAACGCGGTGAGGAGGGCGGCCAGGGCGGCAGCTACGGCCGCGACCGGAGCGGTAGCAACGGCGGGTACCGACGGGCGGGTCATGGCGGAATGCTGTCAGTGATAGGGCCACCCGAACAGGTCGTGCTCGGGATTCGTTCCGTTTGTGCGGTGTGGCGCCAATACTGAGATCGAACCAGGAGGTCGGTCGTGCCCCAACAGCCGGACCCGGTCACGGAGCTGGCCCGCCGGGACCAGTTGGTCGACTCGGCGATCCAGTTGATCGCGGAGCAGGGACACGCCCGCGCCTCGCTGTCGCGGATCGCCAAGCGGGCCGGGATCTCCAAGGCCGCGGTGCTGTACTACTTCAAGACCAAAGACGACTTGCTCGACGCCGTACTGGCCCGCGTGATCGGCGGCCTGAAGGCGCAGATCGAGAGTTCGGTTCGTTCCACGGCCGATCCCGTGGAGGCCGTCTTCGCCTACCTCCGCTCGATGGTCGCCTACCTCACCGCCAATCCGGCACATGTCCGTCTGATCGCCGAGGCGCCGGCGATCGCCGAGTTGGCCGGGCATCCCTACGTCCGGGCCGATCCGGACCGGTGGCAGCCCTTCGCAGACCTGCTTGCGGCAGCTCAGAAGTCCGGCCAGTTGCGTGACTTCGACACCAAGCCGGTGGCGATCTTGATCGGTGGCGCGGTCGACGGCCTGGTCGCGCAGTGGCTGGCCGAGCCCGGCTTCGACCTTTCGAAGGCTGCAGCGGAACTGGAGACCTTCGTCCGCCGCGCCACCAGCGCCTGACCGCGGTTGATATAGGTCGATATGTCGAAGGGCATCCGGTTTGCGCTGCAACGAAGGACCTGGAACGGTATATCAACCAAGACCAACCGGCGTCTGCCGGAGAGGGGACGGCCGTGGAGGCTCCGCTGCTGTACCAGCGGATCGGCACCTACCTGCTCGACGAGATCAAGCGGGGCGCGCTCGGCCCGGGCGACCGGGTGGGATCCGAGCTGGAGCTGGCCGCGCAGTTCGAGGTCAGCCGGATCACCTCCAAGCGGGCGCTCGAAGTATTGCGCGAGGCCGGCGTGATCGAGCGCATCCGCGGCAAGGGCTCGTTCGTGGTGAAGAACCTGCCGGACCTCGACGGGGTCACCGTGCCCGTGACTGCTCCGCTGGCAACCGCCGGACGCGCGCCCAGGCCGGACCACCTGCCGGGTTCGATCGCGCTCGTCGTACCGGATGTGTCCGAGGCGTACGGGCTTGAGTTGCTCTGCGCCATCGAGGAGCGCTGCGCCGAGCATGGCAGGAACCTGATCGTACGGCGGACCCGTGGCCGGCAGGTCGACGAGGAACGCGCAGTGGAGTCACTGGTCGGGTCCGGGCAGGTGGACGGGCTGATCGTCTTCCCGGTGCACGGGGAGTTCTACAACGCCAGCCTGCTGCGGCAGGTGCTTGACGGGTATCCGTTGGTGCTGGTCGACCGGCATCTCACGGGTATCCCGGTGTCCGCGGTGCACACGGACAACGTGGCGGCGTCCCGGGCGCTCACCGAGCGGCTGCTCGACCTGGGGCACCGGCACATCGCTTTCGTGTCGCCACCGCCAGAGAACACGTCCAGCCTCGAGGAACGACTGGAGGGGTTCCGCGCGGCCTTCGCCGAGCGCGGTTCGGGGGAGTACCAGGCGCACCAGTTGATGGAGCTGCGCAGCACGTTGCCGGGCTCCTTCACCGGTGAGAGCGTGCAGGCCGACCTTGAGGTGATCCGCGCGTTCCGTGACCAGATGCCCGAGGTGACCGCGTTCGTGGCCTGTGAGTACAACCTGGCGCGGATGCTGGACCGGGCATTGGGCCGGCCGCGGGAGCAGGTGATCGCCTGCTTCGACTCGCCGGGTGACCCGATCGCCGGGCCGCCGTACCTGCACGTGCGGCAGAACCAGCGGGAGATCGGCCGGCAGGCGGTCGACCTGCTGCTCGCGCAACTGCGCGGCGAGTCGGTGCCCAAGCTGTCGACCGTGCCATTCGAACTGGTCGATGCCGACGACAACTAACGAGTTGGCGCGATAAGGAGTGGTTCCGATCGCGCACCAGGTCGTAACTTTCGGCAGTACACGCCGGCCGTCGCGCTGGGTACCGTCGGACCGGTGAACCGGAAGGCAGGTCGGGTGAATCGGAGGGTGCTCGCCCTGGATCTCGGGCTGTGGGCCGGCCTGAGCCTGCTCGTGCTCGCGGAGAGCGGTGCCCGTGACGACCCGTTCTGGATGCGCGGCGCCTGTCTGCTGACGCTGGCAGCGGCGGTCTGGTCGCGACGGTCCCGGCCGCTGCTGGCGCTGGCACTGGTCGGCGGAGCGGAGATCGTGATCCTGGTCGTCGCTCTCGGTTCCACCATCGGGGTGCCGATCGCCCTGGTGCCGTCGATCTCGCTGATGAGCTACCTGGCCGGCCGGCGATCGACCAGGCTCCGGGACTTCGTGCTGCTGTTGAGCTGGGGACTGGTGGCTCTGCTCTTCCTCGGCGTGACGGTTCGACGGCAGGTGCCGATCGCGGAGACCGTGCTCAGTTGGTTGTTGATGGCCCTGCTGTCGCTACTGCTCGTCGTACTGCCGTGGTTGATCGGGCGGTACCGCGCCCAGCAGGCGCAACTCGCGTCGGCCGGCTGGGACCGGGCGGAGCGGATCGAGCGGGAGCACCGGATGGAGCTCGCCGAGGCCAGGCTGCGGGAGCGATCGCGGATCGCGGAGGACATGCACGACTCGGTCGGGCACGAGTTGAGCCTGATCGCCTTGCGGGCAGCGGCTCTGGAGGTCGATGCCGACCTGCCGGAGCGGCACCGGCTGGCAGCGACCGAACTGCGGCAGGCCGCCGCAACGGCGACCGAGCGACTCGGCGAGATCATCGGCGTACTCCGCGACGGCGGATCAGCGGCACCGACGCTGCCTGCGCACGAGTCGGTCGCCGAGCTGGTCGACCGGGCTGCGGCCTCGGGCCTGGAGGTCCGGCTGGTCCAAGACGGCCGGGCGGGCCGGGCGCAACTGTCACCGATGGTCGACCGCGCGGTGCACCGGGTGGTCCAGGAGGCATTGACCAACGCCAGCAAGTACGCGCCCGGTGCCGCAGTCATGGTGACCGTCAGCCATCAGGATGATGATGCGGTGCTGGTCCGGGTGCTGAACTCGGCAGCCACCCGCCTGGTCCCGGGCGACGTACGGTCGGGCGGCAGGGGACTGGCAGGGCTGACCGAGCGGGTGCGACTGGTCGGCGGCTCGCTGACAGCCGCGCCGAGGCCGGATGGGGGGTTCGAGGTGGCAGCCCGGATGCCGCGCACAGGAGGTCGGCCCGAGCCGGAGCAACCCGAGTCGGCCGATTCAGCGTCCGCCGACGAACTAGCCACCGTACGACGGACCGCCCGGCGCGGCCTGATCACTGCGATCGCGGCGCCGCTCGTGCTCGGTGCGGTTGTCGGTACTGTTGCCCTCGGCTACTACCTGGTGGTCGGCTACAACTCGATCCTCGAGCCGCGGCAGTTCGAACTGCTGGAGCTGGGGCAGACCCGGGCACAGGTCGAGAAGTCGCTGCCGCCGCTGCAGATGGTGGATCCGCCGTCGGGTCGACTGCAGGTGCCGGCCGGCTGGGTTTGCGAGTTCTACCGGCCGGACGGCCCGTTCGCCATCACCTATGCCTACCGGCTCTGCTTCGCTTCCGACCGGCTGGTCGCCAAGGACGTCGTACCGACCGGGTCTGTCCAACCTACGAACGAAGGGACGCCGAGCCGATGACGCCGACCGATCGGGCGATCCGCGTGCTGCTGGCCGACGACGAGGCGATGGTGCGGGCCGGGGTCAAGGCCATCCTCGGGTCGGACGACGGGATCGAGGTGGTGGCCGAAGCCGCCGACGGCGTCGAGGCGGTCGAGGCCGTGCACCGGTACCGGCCGGACGTCGCCGTGCTGGACATCCGGATGCCGCGACTGGACGGTCTCGCCGCCGGAGCCGAGATCCGCCGGACCTCGCCCGACACGGCAGTGGTGATCCTGACGACGTTCTCCGAGGACGCCTACATCGCGAAGGCGCTCGGCGACGGCGCCAGCGGCTTCCTGCTGAAGTCGGGGGATCCACGCGAACTGATCGCCGGCCTCAAGGCGGTCGCCGAGGGGGCCGCGTACCTGTCGCCGAAGATCGCCCACCGGGTGATCGCCGAACTCGGCGCCGGCACCGGTGGCCGGATGTCGCGTGCTGCCGCGGCAAAAGCGCAGGTGGAGGTGCTCAGCCCACGGGAGCGTCAGGTGCTGGCCCTGGTCGGCTCAGGCCTGTCCAACGCCGAGATCGCGGGCCGGCTGTACCTGGTCGAGGGCACGGTCAAGGCCTACGTCAGCGCCGTGCTCACCCGGCTCGGAGTGAAGAACCGCGTCCAGGCCGCGATCGTCGCCTACGAGGCCGGACTTGTCGACGCCTGACGACGCTCCGGCGGGTGACAACACGTGGACACCCGGTCATGGGATAGTGGACCTTCCCGGGAACTCGACCCCGGGAATCGTTCCGTCAGCCCCAGGGGAGCGGCAGCCGCCCCCTCTCACAGAATCGGGGGATCGAGGTCGTGACAGACACCCACAACTCCGGACAGCACAAGGACAGAGAAGCGGCAGCGGCCGAGGTCCGGAGGATGTGGCAACCGACTCCTTCCTGGTCTCAGCCGGACACCGATATCGACACCGACATCGCGCCCGAGGCCGAGCCGGAGTCGCCGGCCGAGGAGGTCCAGCCGGACAGCCTGTCCCAGGAGTTCCCCGGCGACTCGTGGTCACAGCCCGCGCCGCGCGAATCGTGGACGCAGCCGACGCCTGAGCCGACGGAGGCCCAGCCCCCGGCGCCCCAGCAGACACCGCCGACGTTCGCGCCGGCCCAGCAGTTCTTCCCGCAGCCCAGTCCCGGCCAGCAGCCCGCCCCGGACCGACAGATCTCGTACCGCGCCGACGAGTTGCTCCAGGCACTTCCGCTGCCACGCGAGGCCCCGGCCGAGAAGGGGGTTCGCAGTGTGCTGCGGCTTCGCCCGGGCTCCTCCGAGCGCGTCGAGCGGATCGCCCGCGCGACCGCGGCGACCGCGTTCCGTCGTCCGGTGACGATCACCATCGCCAACCCGAAGGGCGGCTCGGGCAAGACGCCCACCACCCTGCTGCTGGCCGGCGCGCTCGGCCAGGCCCGTGGCGGTGGCGTGGTGGCTTGGGACAACAATGAACTGCGCGGCAACATGCACCTGCGCACCCACGACACGAACAGCCGGTCCACGGTCACGGACCTGCTGCAAGCGATGCAGATGCTCACCCAGCCGGACGCCCGGCTCGGCGACGTCGGTGCCTACCTGCGGCACCAGGTCTCCGGCCAGTACGACGTCCTGACATCGGCCACCACCACCTACGCCCAGATCGAGGCGTCGGACTTCGACCAGATCCACCGGCTGCTGAGCCGGTTCTACAAGGTGCTGGTGATCGACACCGGCAACAACGAGGGCTCCAGCAACTGGCGCGAGGCGATGAAGGCGTCGGACGTCCTGGTCATCCCGATCAAGTGGAAGAGCCTGTCCTGCGCCGCCGCCGTCCAGATGCTGGAGGAGCTGGACCACCAGGGCCCGGACGCTCAGCGGCTGATCCGTCGCGCGGTGATCGCGGTCAGCAACGGCCCGGGCGACGTGAACAAGGACGTCGAGAAGCAGCTCCGCCCGTACTTCGAGAGCCG
>JAWWOY010000962.1:0-22400 GCA_033851195.1 Kribbellaceae bacterium
ACGATGGTGTTCTCCACGTCGGAGGAGACGCCGGAGCCGCGGGTCCGGAACAGCGAGTCCATCTCGTCGAAGAACACGATCACCGGCATACCCTCGGAGGCCTTCTCCCGGGCCCGCTGGAAGACCAGCCGGATGTGCCGCTCGGTCTCGCCCACGTACTTGTTGAGCAGTTCCGGACCCTTGATGTTGAGGAAGAACGACTTCTGTCCCTCGACGCCGGTCCGCTCGGCGACCTTCTTGGCCAGCGAGTTCGCGACGGCCTTGGCGATCAGCGTCTTGCCACAGCCGGGTGGGCCGTAGAGCAGCACGCCCTTCGGGGGCTTGAGCTCGTGCTCCTTGAACAGTTCCTTGTGCAGATAGGGCAGCTCGACCGCGTCCCGGATCTGATCGATCTGGCCGGCCAGACCGCCGATGTGGGTGTAGTCGATGTCCGGCACCTCTTCGAGGATCAGCTCCTCGACCTCGGACTTCGGGATCCGCTCGTAGACATAGCCCGACCGCGGTTCCAGCAACAACGAGTCACCGGCCCGCAACGGCTGGTCCATCAGCGGGGATGCGAGCCGTACGACCCGTTCCTCGTCGGCCTGGGCGATCACCAGGGCGCGCTCACCGTCGGCGAGCAACTCCTTCAGCATCACCACGTCACCGACGACCTCGTAGGCGCAGGCCTCGACGACGTTCAGCGCTTCGTTCAGCATCAGTTCCTGGCCGAGCTTGAGCTCGTCCAGGTCGATAGACGGGCTGGCCGCCACCCGGAGCTTGCGCCCACCGGTGAACACGTCCAGCGTGTCGTCGCCATTACGCCCGAGGAAGGTGCCGAAGCCGGACGGCGGTTGCGCCAGCCGGTCGACCTCCTCCTTGAGGGCGATGATCTTCTCTCGGGCCTCGCGCAGTGTCTCTGCCAACCGCTCGTTCTGCGCGGTCACACTCGCCAAGGACGCTTGGGTTTCGGACAGTCTGCTGTCCAGGGACCGGCTATCCGCCGGGTGCTCCAGCAGACGGCGGCGCAACGCTGCGACCTCCGCCTCCAGGTAGCGCACCTGATTACGCAGCTCTGCCGCAGTAGGACTATCGTCTCCAGCCACGATCATCACCTCACCATGTGGGGCTCGACCCTATGGACCTTACCCAGAAATGCTCACCGGGCAAGTTGAATCCCATCACGTGTCGGTTGCGGATGAATCCGTATCGGCCCGTCGCGGCCCGGAATAGTCGTCACCGTACGCCCCGGGTGCGGGCCGCCGCTTCTTCCGCGGCGCCTTCACACCCGGCGCCATCCGCCGCGCGGTGACCAGGAATGCGGTGTGGCCCTGCATCCGGTGCCCCGGCCGGACGGCCAGTCCCTCGACGTGCCAGTCCCGCACCAGCGACTCCCAGGCCCGCGGCTCGGTGAACTCGCCGTGCGCCCGCAGTGTCTCCACGAACCGGCTCAGCTGGGTCGTCGTGGCGACGTACGCGCAGAAAACGCCACCCGGAACCAGGGCACCCGCGACGGCGTCCACGCACTCCCAGGGGGCCAGCATGTCCAGTACGACGCGATCGGCGTCGGTGACGTCCAGTGAGTCCACCAGATCTCCGACCTCGAGCCGCCAGGCCGGGTGCTCCGCCCCGAAGAAGTTCGTCACGTTCCGGCGGGCCACCTCGGCGAAGTCCTCTCGCCGCTCGTACGAGATGACGGACCCGTTGACGCCGACCGCCCGCAGCAGCGCGGTGGTGAGCGCGCCCGAACCGGCGCCGGCCTCGATCACCGTCGCGCCCGGGAAGATGTCGGCCATCGTGACGATCTGGGCGGTGTCCTTCGGATAGATCACCGCCGCTCCCCGCGGCATCGACACCGAGTAGTCCGCCATCAGCGGTCGCAGCGCCAGGTACTCCACGCCCCCGAGCGACCGGATCACCACCGCGTCCGGACCGTCGATCAGGTCGTCGTGGCTGATCCCGCCCTTGGTGGTGTGGAAGATCTTGCCGCGCTCCAGCAGCACCGAGTGCCGCCGCCCCTTCGGGTCGGACAGCGTGATCCACTCCCCCGGCTGCAACGGCCCATGATGGACCCCGGAGAAGGACGCGTCGGGAAAATCACGAAGGTCAGACATAAGGGCGCTCAGACTACTGTCCGCCATCCCCAGAACCACCCCTGACCTACCCCACCCGACCTGTCCCTCGGCAAGCGGCCTATCGGCGGACGCCCCTGCGTCCCCCCTCGCCCAGGTCCTCGGCGACTTCCCGCCCCGACAGGCCGCAGTTCGCCTTCTTACCGCTCCAACTCGCCGGTTTCACCCCACGGCGTACGGAGCGTTGAAACGGTAAGTGCGACCCGTCACGGCCTGTCGAGGCGGGATGTGGCACCCCGGCCAGGGCCACCTCCGCGAATCGGGCGCCGCCCATGGGCCGATGAACGGCGACACGCCGGGGAACTACGGACCGATGAATGTGAGGGGGCGGTCAGCGGTTGCGGAAGGCGCGTTCTACGTCGGCGGCGGCGAGTACGCCGTAGACTTGCCCGTTCGCGTCCAGGACCAGGTACTCCGAGGTCGGGTGGGCGCGCAGTGTGGCCAGGATCTCCTCGCCGGTGTCGTTGACGCCCAGGATCTGGCCCGCGCCGATCGTCCGGGAGACCTCCCCGGCCGTGGTCCACGGACGCTGTGCCGGGGCCACCGCGTTCACAGCCTGCTCAGACACCAGCGCGTGCGGTTTGCCGTCGCCGTCGATCACGACGACCGCCCCGGCCTGCTGCTCGCCCGCTAACCGGATCGCCTCCGACACCGGCGTACTGGCGTGGACGGCGACGGCTCGACGGGCCAGCGTCCGCACCTGGAGTGCCGGCAGCTTGCGGCGCAGGCGGGCCTGCATCAGGGACGTGGTCGAGCCCATCCAGAGGAAGAAGCCGACGGCCAGTGCGATGACGAAGTCCAAGACGCCCGGCGGTCGGTGCAGCACCTGCTCGAGGAACACCGGCGCGGCCAGCACCGCGATCGCCAGCAGTCGGCCCGCCCAGGCTGCGGCGATGGTGCCGGTGTGCATGTTGCCGCTGAGCTTCCAGACCACTGCACGCAGTACCCAGCCGCCGTCCAGCGGCAGGCCGGGCAGCAGGTTGGTGGCACCGACGATCAGGTTCGCCACCGCAAGCTCGAACAGGGCGACCTCGGCCACGCCCTCGTTCAGCGCCCGGGCGGCGAAGAACGTCGCACCGCCGACGATCAGTGAGGCGACCGGCCCGACCACCGAGATGGCGAACTCCTCGAACGGGGTCTTGCGCTCCCCCTCGATATGAGTACCGGCTGCGAAGAAGCCAAGGTTGATCTCCGTCACCGGGATCTTGAACCGCAGCGCGACCAGGGCGTGCGCGAGTTCGTGGATCAGGATCGACAGCGTGAACGCGACCACGAAGGCGAACGATGCGACGTAGCGCCAGTTGCCCAGGTACGGGAACTGCTGGCCGATCACGGCGGAGAAGCTGAACGCCAGCAGGACGGCGACCGGCAGCCAGGTGACCCGCATGGTCAGCTGGATCCCCTTCACACGGCCGATCACCCAGGTGCCGGGCGGCGGGCCGGCAGGCCGGGACGGGGGTCGGGGATCACGCGGCTCGGACATCGGGTCAACGCTACTGCCCCGACGGTTACCGGGCGTCACGCGGCCCGTCCTGGATGCGGAGAGTGTCGGCGGGGTCGCCTAGCCTGACGGCATGACCGTTGCAGCAGCAGTCGACGTGCACGGCCACCCTCGTGGGGCGTTGTCCCCGTCGCGGGCGGCGGACTTCATGACCTGCCCGCTCAAGTACCGGTTCCGGGTGATCGACCGGCTGCCGGAGAAGCCGTCCTCGGCTGCCGTCCGCGGCACGGTGGTGCATGGCGTGCTGGAGCGGCTGTACGACCTGCCCCGTGGCGAGCGCACGTTGGAGCACGCTGTCGAGATGGTCGAGCCGCAGTGGCAGCAGGTGCTCGCCGCCGAGCCCGCGGTGGCTGAACTGTTCGCCGACGACGCCTCCGGGGACGAGTTGGCCGCGTGGCTGGCCGAGGCCCACCAACTGCTCGGCAAGTACTTCACGCTCGAGGATCCGAACTCGCTGGAGCCCGCCGAGCGCGAGCTTTATGTCGAGGCCGAGCTCGCTTCCGGTCTCACCCTGCGCGGCTACGTCGACCGGCTGGACGTCGCACCGACCGGAGAGATCCGGGTCGTCGACTACAAGACCGGCCGGTCGCCGTCGGAGTTCTTCGAGGCCAAGGCGCTGTTCCAGATGAAGTTCTACGCCCTGGTGTTGTGGCGGCTACGCGGTGTCGTGCCGTCGATGCTGCAACTGGTCTACCTCGGCAACGGCGAGATCGTCCGCTATGTGCCGGACGAGGCGGATCTGCTCGCCTGCGAGCGCAAGGTCTCCGCGCTGTGGCAGGCGATCACCCGCGCGTTGGAGTCGGGCGACTGGCGGCCCAGCCCGGGTCCGCTGTGCGACTGGTGCGACCACAAGGCGATCTGCCCGGCCTGGGGCGGAACGCCGCCGCCACTGCCCGATCGGTCGGTCGAAGAGGTCGCACAGGAGTCCGCGGGAGTGGACCTGGTCGGTGTCGATGGCTGAGTCTCTGCTCACATCGTGGATAGGTCGGTGCCGCAGTCAACCGCCGGTCTCAGATACCGTCACACTATGAGCCACCCCCATCCCGACCTCGGCCCACCGCCCCGACTCGCTGACGGCGCCCTGCGCGTAGTCGCTCTCGGCGGCCTCGGCGAGATCGGCCGCAACATGACTGTGTTCGAGCACCGCGGCCGACTCTTGGTAGTGGACTGCGGGGTGCTGTTCCCGGAGGAGCACCAGCCTGGCGTGGACGTGATCCTGCCCGACTTCAGCTGGATCCGGGACCGACTCGACAAGATCGACGCGATCGTCCTGACCCACGGCCACGAGGACCACATCGGGGGTGTGCCGTACCTGCTGAAGGAGCGCGGCGACATCCCCGTGGTCGGCTCGAAGCTGACGCTGGCGTTCCTGACGGCGAAGCTGAAGGAACACCGGATCAAGCCGAAGGAGATCGAGGTCAAGGAGGGCGACCGCCGCCGCCTCGGCCCGTTCGAGTGCGACTTCCTCGCCGTCAACCACTCCATCCCGGACGGTCTCGCGGTGACGATCCGGACCAAGGCCGGCGTCGTCCTGCACACCGGCGACTTCAAGATGGACCAGTTCCCGCTGGACCACCGGCTGACCGACCTGCGCGGGTTCGCCAAGCTCGGCGAGGAGGGCGTCGACCTGTTCCTGACCGACTCCACCAACGCGGACGTACCGGGGTTCACCACCGCGGAGAAGGACCTCGGTCCGGCGATCGAGGCGGTCTTCCGGACCGCACCCGGCCGGATCATCGTGTCCAGCTTCGCCAGCCACGTGCACCGGATCCAGCAGGTCCTGGACGCGGCCAAGGCGAACGGCCGCAAGGTCGCGTTCGTCGGCCGCTCGATGGTCCGCAACATGGGCATCGCCGGAGACCTGGGCTATCTGAAGATCCCCAAGGGCTTGATCGTCGACCTGAAGGCACTCGAGCAACTGCCCGACCGCAAGGTGACGCTGGTCTGCACCGGGTCCCAGGGTGAGCCGATGGCCGCGCTGTCCCGGATGGCCAACCGCGATCACATGATCCGGATCGGCGAGGGCGACACGGTGCTGATGGCCAGCTCGCTGATCCCCGGCAACGAGAACGCGATCTACGCCGTCATCAACGGCCTGATCCGCTGGGGTGCCAACGTCGTACACAAGGGCAACGCCAAGGTGCACGTGTCCGGCCATGCCAGCGCCGGCGAGCTCGTCTACTGCTACAACCTGGTCAAGCCCCGCAACGTGATGCCGGTGCACGGTGAGTTCCGGCACCTGAAGGCGAACGGCGCCCTCGCCACCAGCACCGGCGTACCGGCCGATCGGGTGATCATCGCCGAGGACGGCGTGGTGGTGGACCTGGACAAGGGCCGAGCGAAGATCACCGGCAAGGTCGAGGCCGGCTACGTGTATGTCGACGCGATGACAGTGGGCGGCGTGACCGAGGCGTCGCTGAAGGACCGCCGCGCGCTGGCCGAGGAGGGCGTGGTCACGGTCGTCCTGATCGTCGACGCCCACACCGGCAAGTTGGCTGAGCC
This sequence comes from Kribbellaceae bacterium, assembly GCA_033851195.1. Classification (GTDB taxonomy): domain Bacteria; phylum Actinomycetota; class Actinomycetes; order Propionibacteriales; family Kribbellaceae; genus Kribbella. The sequence continues at coordinate 6,115 of JAWWOY010000962.1, forward strand.
GCCGGACTTCCTGGCCCGCGGTTTCGTTCACGACGACACCACCTTCAAGGCCGTCGTGCCGGTGATCGAGGACACCCTGGCCCGGGCCGCCAAGGAGGGCATCGGCGATGCCCGCCAGCTGGAGGAGCTGATCGGGCGCGCCGTCGGCAACTGGACCTTCCGCGCCTGGCGCCGCCGCCCCGTCGTCATCCCCGTCGTCATCGACGCCTGACGGTATTCCGGGTATGACCGCGAACCTCGTCGACCAGGCGGTCGCGATCCGGACCGTGGCCATCGGCAAGAGCTACGGCAGCGGCGAGACCCGGATCGACGCGCTGGCCGATGTCAGTGTCGAGTTCGGGCGCGGGCGGTTCACCGCGATCATGGGTCCGTCCGGCTCTGGCAAGTCCACCCTGCTGCACTGTCTGGCCGGTCTGGACCAGCCCAGCTCGGGTCAGGTGCTGCTCGGCCAGATCGACCTGACCCGGCTCGACGAGAAAAGCCTGACGCACCTGCGCCGAGACCGGATCGGCTTCGTCTTCCAGGCTTTCAACCTGGTCCCGACGCTCACCGCGCTAGAGAACATCACACTGCCGCTGGACCTGGCCAACCGGAAGCCCGACCCGGCCTGGCTCGACGTCGTAGTGGACACCATCGGTCTGCGTGACCGGCTGGGGCACAAGCCGTCGGAGTTGTCGGGCGGTCAGCAGCAGCGGGTCGCCTGCGCGCGAGCACTCGCCTCGCGGCCGGACGTGGTGTTCGCCGACGAGCCGACGGGCAACCTCGACTCGCGGTCGTCGGCCGACGTACTGGGGTTCCTGCATCGATCGGTACGTGACTTCGGCCAGACCGTGGTGATGGTGACGCACGACCCGACGGCGGCGTCGTACGCGGACCGGGTGCTGTTCCTCGCCGACGGCCGGTTGCAGTCCGACCTGCTCGACCCGACGGCCGAGTCGGTGCTGGACACGATGAAGCAGCTCGACCCCCGCACTGCGTCCTGATGTTCAAGATCGGCTGGCGGTCGGTCCTGGCGCACCGGCTCCGCTTCGCGCTCTGCATGGTCGCGGTGCTGCTCGGCGTGGCCTTCGTGGCCGGTTCGCTGATCTTCACCGACACGTTGTCCACCGCGCTGCGGAAAAACTTCGCCGGCCATGCCGCGGACATCACCGTCACACCGGTCTCCGCCCTGGGGAACAACGACACCCTCGGTACGACGAACGCGCGGCTGCCGACGCTGCCCTCGGAACTGGCCGACCGGATCGCCACGGTCGAAGGAGTGGCCGGTACCGATCCTCAGCTCCTCGTCGGCGGCCTGCAGGTGCTCGGCAAGGACGGCAAGCCCACCGAGACGTACGGGTTGCCGACGTTCGGCGCCAGCTGGCCCCATAACCCGCGGACCCAGGCGTTCCAGCTGGTCGACGGCAAAGAGCCGTTCGGGACGGCACAAGTTGCACTTGACCAGTCCACGGCCCGCCGAGCGGGGTACGAGCTGGGCGACAAGGTTCAGGTCGTCACACCGGTCAAGTCGGTGACGGCGACGCTGACCGCATTGACCACCCCCAGCCTGTCCGGAAGTTCCGCGGGCGCGCCGCTGGTCGTCTTCGACTCCGCCACCGCCCAGCTTTTCCTGCTCGGCGAACCGGGCTGGACCTCCATCGGTGTCGCGCTCCGCCCCGGCCAGGACCCCGGTCAGGTCAGTCAGGCGATCCAGCGGGTGGTCGGCAAGGACTTCAAGGTGCGCACCGCCGCCCAGGTCTCGACGGACGGCGAGAATGCGCTGGACAGTACCTTCGGCGGGTTCAGCGCGGTGCTGCTGATGTTCGCCGCACTTGCCTTGTTCGTCGGGACCTTCCTGATCGTCAACACGTTCTCGATGCTGGTCGCGCAGCGGTCCCGCGAGCTGGCGATGCTGCGAGCCATCGGCGCCTCGCAAGGGCAGGTCACCAGCAGTGTGCTGGCCGAGGCGGTGGCGATCGGCGCGATCGGTTCGACCCTCGGCCTGCTGCTCGGCGCGGGCGTCGCGGCGACCCTGCAGTTCATCTACAAACAGTTCGAGTTGGCGATCCCGAGCGCGAACCTGCAGATCCAGTCGCACACGATCGTCATGTCGTACCTGGTCGGCATCGGCGTCACGCTCGCCGCTGCCTACCCCGCCGCCCGCCGGGCCGGCCGGCAGTCACCCGTCGCCGCGATGCGGGATGACGTCGCCCTGCCGCCCCGATCGCTGCGGGTCCGGCTGGCGATCGGGTTCTTCCTGCTGCTGATGGCCGCTGCCTGCTATGCCATCGCGCAGCAGGTCCGCGGCCTGCCGGGCGCCATCTTGCTCGGCTTCGGCGGGGGCGTGACCTTGCTCGGTGTGATGCTCATCAGCCCGCTGATCAGCCGGTACGTCGTACGCGTGCTGATGCTGCCCTTCGGCCGCCGGGCGCCGGTGGTCCTCGGCCGGCAGAACGCGGAGCGCAACCCACGGCGTACCTCGGCAACCGCCTCCGCGCTGATGATCTCGCTCGCCCTGGTCAGCGGTCTGGTGGTCATCGCCGCATCGGCCAAGGCGTCGATCGACCAGAGCATCGCCGACGCGATCGGCACCTCCGAGCTTGTCGTCAGCGGTGACAGCGGCCACCCGTTCAGCTCCCGGGTCGGCGACCGGATCGCCGGCGTACCGGGGGTGGCCTCGGTCAACCGGGTCCGCGTGATGGCGGGGCAGGTCGGTGGGACCACGCTGCAGGTGAACGGCGTCGACCCGAACGTGCTGAACGGTCCGGTCGTGACCAAGATCGGCGCCGGCTCGGCCGCCGGCCTGCAGAACGGCCAGGCCATCCTGCCCAGCAACCTGGCGAAGACGCTGAACCTCTCGGTCGGCAAGACCTTCGACCTCACCACCGCGAGCGGCGCCCACAAGCTCACAGTTGCCGCCATCATCGAGCCGAACCGTCAGCTCGATGCCGTCGTACTCTCGCTGGCGAAGTTCAGCGAGGTCGGCGGCGGCCCCACCGATTCAACCCTGTACGTCGAGCTCAGCGACGGCACCACGGTCGACCAGGTCCGACTCGCCCTGCTCGGTCGGCTGCACGACTACCCGTCCGTCCAGGTCCGGGACCAGCAGGCTTACGCGGCCGCGGAGCGTGGCCCGGTCAACGTGGGCCTGGGGGTGGTGGGGATGCTGCTGGCGCTCGCGATCCTGATCGCCGTGCTCGGCATCGTCAACACTCTTGCGCTCGGGGTGGTCGAGCGGACCCGGGAGATCGGCCTGCTGCGCGCGATCGGGATGGACCGTCCCCAGCTGCGCCGGATGCTGCAGGTCGAGTCGATCGCGATCGCCTTGCTGGGCGCGTTGCTCGGGGTGGCGATCGGTGTCTTGTTCGGCTCGGCGATCCAGTCGGTGATGTCCGACCAGGGCCTGGGCGTGCTGGACATCCCGGTGCTGCAACTGGCGGGCGCGGTCCTCGTCTCGGCCGCCGTCGGCGTACTGGCTGCCGTCTGGCCATCACGCCGCGCAGCCAGACTCGACGTACTGCGGGCCATCGCCAGCGAGTAAACCGATACAGGCACGAGAATCGCAGGTAGCCTGCGAGGTGTGCCTGGCAGTGTGCAGTCCATCGAGCGGGCGGCGGCTGTGCTGCGATTGCTGGCCGCCGCGCCGAACGGGCTCGGCGTGGCCGATCTGGGCAATGCGCTCGGGTTGGCCAAGCCCACCGTGCACGGCATCCTCCGGACCCTGAGCCAGGTGGGGTTCGTCGACCAGGATCACACCGGCGCCCATTATCACCTGAGCAACGCCCTCGGCCGGCTCGGTGAAAGCTACCTGGACCCGAACGAGTTGCGCAGCAGGGCGATCAACTGGGCCGACTCGCTGGCCTCACGCAGTGGCGAGGTGGTCCGGGTCGGCCGGCTGGTCGAGGGCAAGGTCGTCGTGGTGCACCACGTCTTCCGGCCCGACGACAGCGACCAGGATCTCGACGTCGGTACGACGCTGCCGCCGCATGCGTGCGCACTCGGCAAGGCAGTCCTCGCCTTCGACGCCAGCGGCGCTAGGCGGCCCCGCAAGCTCGAGGCCTACACCACCCGGACCATCACCGACCCGGCCCGGCTGGTCGAGGAGTTGGCAATGGTCCGGGCCAAGGGCTGGGCCGGTGAGTTCGAGGAGCACACGGTCGAGACGGCCAGCATCGCCGCACCGATCCGGGGACTCGGCGGCCTGGTCGTCGGCGCGGTCGGCATGACCGGCCGGATCGAGCGGATCTGCGACAGCCGACTGCGGCACAGAGCCGACCTGGTCACCATGGTCCGTGCCACTGCCGAGGCCATCGGCCGCGATCTCCGGGAGGACCGCTGATGGCCGAGCACTACGTCGCCGCCGTCGACCAGGGCACCAACTCCACCCGCTGCATCCTCTTCGACCGCCGCGGCCGGCTCGTTTCGGTCGCCCAGCGCGAGCACAAGCAGCACTTCCCGAAACCCGGCTGGGTCGAGCACGACGCCGCCGAGATCTGGCGCAACGTGACCCGGGTAGTGCCGGCCGCGATCCGCCAGATCGGCGCCCAGCCGGAGCAGATCGTTGCCATCGGCATCACCAACCAGCGCGAGACCAGCCTGCTGTGGGACCGCCGGACGGGTCAGCCGATCGGCCACGCGGTGGTCTGGCAGGACACCAGGACCGACCGCCTCGTCACCGAACTGGCCGGCGACGTGGGGCCGGACCGGTACGCCGACCGCTGCGGCCTGCCGCTGACGACGTACTTCTCGGCACCACGGCTGCGCTGGATGCTCGACCACACCCCCGGCCTACGCGCCCGCGCCGAGCGGGGTGAGGTGTTCTTCGGCACGATGGAGAGCTGGCTGATCTGGAATTTCACCGGTGGTCCGGACGGTGGGCTGCACGCGACCGATGTCACCAACGCCAGTCGCACGATGCTGATGAACATCGAGTCGCTGGAGTGGGACGACGAACTGCTCGCCGCCTTCGACGTGCCGCGGGCGGTGCTGCCCGAGATCCGGCCGTCGTCCGGCGTGTTCGCCACCGCCACCCAGGTACTGCCTGGCGTACGGATCGGGGCGGCGCTCGGGGACCAGCAGGCGGCCTTGTTCGGGCAGACCTGCTTCAGCCCCGGCGAGGCGAAGTGCACCTACGGCACCGGCAGTTTCCTGCTGCTGCACACGGGCAAGGAGATCGTCCGCTCGACCCACGGCATGCTGACCACCGTGGCGTACCAGATCGGCTCGGAGCCGGCGGCGTACGCGCTGGAAGGGTCGATGGCTGTCACCGGGTCGCTGGTGCAGTGGTTTCGCGACGGGCTCGGGCTGATCCACACCGCGGCCGAGATCGAGACCCTCGCGCGGACCGTGGAGGACAACGGCGGCGCCTATATCGTGCCGGCGTTCTCCGGCTTGTTCGCACCGTACTGGCGCAGCGAGGCCCGCGGCGTGATCGCCGGGCTCACCTCATACATCACCAAGGGACACCTGGCCCGGGCGGTGCTGGAGGCGACCGGCTTCCAGACGCTGGAGGTGGTCAACGCGATGAACGCGGACTCCGGTATCGCGCTCACCGCGCTGAAGGTGGACGGTGGCATGACCGCGAACAACCTGCTGATGCAGTTCCTCGCGGACCTGCTCGACGTCCGGGTGGTGCGGCCGATGGTGACCGAGACCGTCTCCCTCGGCGCCGCGTACGCCGCCGGGCTGGCCGTCGGCTACTGGCCGGATCTGGAAGGGCTGCGGAGCAACTGGCACCGGGCCGGGCAATGGGTGCCGCACATGGACCCGGACCGCCGCGCCGCCGAGCTCGCCAACTGGCAAGCCGCCGTCCAGCGCACCTTCGGCTGGATCCGCCCGGACTAGCGCGTCCAGCGCCACCGACCAGGACGCCGGACTCGCCAGCGGCCTGTTCAAATCTAAGCGTTGACCGGCGGTTACCACCTCGCTGTCGCTCCGGCCGCGGGCCTTGCCCTGGCTTCGCTGCTGATCGCTGCACTGCTGCTCCGACAGCGGATTTCCAGCCTTTCGAGCAAGGTCGAAGAGCGGCAACCGTGACGCCTCAGTCAAACGTTTGATATATCGCCAACCTAGCGTTCGTGGCTCTTGTCAACACGGGCCACGGGGGCTGGTCGAGGTGGGAATACGCCTCGTAGCCGGCGGTCATGCCTCGCTCCCGCTCATGCTGCGGGCCAGCTGGCGCCACAGGACCTCCCATGCGCGCATGCCTTCCCCGATCCGCCTGATCCTCAGGAATTCGTTGGGAGCGTGGAGCTTCTCGTCGGCCGTGGAGAAGGAGAAGAACAAGGTCTTGGCACCCAGGACATCCTCGAAGAGTGCAGTCGCCGGCAGGGTCCCGGCGATGACCGCGAGCAGCACCTCCTGGCCTGGGTAGACCTCGGCGAGCGCGGCGACGGCTGACCGCACCGACGGGTCGTCGGGCTCGACCCGGTAAGCCCGCACTCCTCCCAGGTCCGGCTCGATCTCTACCGTGACCCCTGGGTGAGGCTGGGCACGCAGGTGAACGGTGATGGCGTCGATGACGTCCTCCGGCCGTTGGTCGTGCACGAGCCGGCAGGAGATGTGGGCGACGGCCCGTCTGGGGATGACGGTGTATTTCCCCCCGCTCTCGATGCCGTTGATCTCGAGGGTGGGTCGCTCCCACAGCCGGTGGAGGGTGCTAATGCCCGTCTCGCCGAAGAGCTCCGGAACGCCGAGGCTCAGCCGGTAGTCCTCCTCGTCGAAGGCGATGGCGTCGATCTCGGCGCGGCGCTGGTCGTCGAGCTCGTGGACCCCGTCGTAGAAACCGGCCACCGCCACGCGCCCGTCCGGCCCGTGCAGGCTGGCCAGCAGCCGTGCCAGGGTATGTACGGGATTGGCGACCGTGCCACCGAAGCGACCCGAGTGCAGGTCGCTGTCGGCGCCGTTGACCGTCAGAGACAACGAGACCATGCCCTTGGAAGCGATCGACACCGAGGGCTCGGTGGGGCGCCACATGGCACCGTCGGCGGAGATGACCAAATCGGCAGCGAGCTCCTCGGCGTGCTCGCGGACGTACGCAGCCAGGTGCGGGCTGCCGATCTCCTCCTCACCCTCGAGGAGAAACTTGACGTTGAGGGGCAGCGCGCCCTCCTGCTCCATGAAGGCCTGGGCGACCTTGAGGACCATGAAGACCGGCCCTTTGTCGTCGGTGACGCCCCGGCCGGTCACCACGTCGCCCTCGATGCCCATCTCGAACGGCGGTGTCTTCCAATCGAGTTCGTCACCGGGCGGCTGGACGTCGTAGTGCCCGTACACGAGGATCGTTGGAGCCCCGGGGGCGCGGAGCCAGTCGGCCCGGACCACCGGGTTGCCCTCGGTCTCCTCGATCCGCGCGTCGGCGAACGCGAGCTGGCCCGCCAGCCACGCCGCGGCTCGCTGCATGACATCGGGGTCGGAGACTCGGCTCACGCTCGGGATGGCGATGTAGGAACGGAGCTCCTCCAGCAGTACCGCGGTGCCTGGGAAGCTCAGGCGCTGCTCGCTCAACTTCGTCGTCGTCATCCCTTCAGCCACCCGTACTCGAGGAGCTCGCGAACCTCGCCGACCCCGGCGGCCCAGACCTTGGCCATGTCGTCGTCACTGCGCTGGTAGGCACCGCCGTGGCTGCCGTCGGGCGAGACCTCGAGCATCTCCGTGCGGGAGAGGCGGCTGACCAGCTCACGGGAAAGGACAGGGATGGGTTCGGTCGGCATCTGCACGCCGTCGAGACGCGTCCACGGGAAGTTCTCGACCCAGGCGCCGTGCATCTGGTCCGGGTCGAAGTCGGCGGCCGCCGCTGCGGTTTGCGGCGCGTTCCACCAGTTATGGAAGATCACCTCCACGACGTGCTCGCGTGGTTCGCTGAGCCACTCGCGCACGAGTCCGCTGACGGGACTGTTCCCGCCGTGGCCATTGATGATCGCGATCCGACGAAAGCCTTGCAGGAGAAGGCAGTCCAGCAGGTCGCGCACCACGTTGATGTAGGTGCTCATCCGTAGGCTCATGCTGCCCGGGTAGGCCGCCAGGTACGGGGTCATCCCGTAGGGCAGGCCGGGCAGGACCGGGATGCCCAGTGGCTCGGCGGCCTCCACGGCCACCCGCTCCGCGAGGATCGCATCGGTCCCCAACGAGAGGTAGCCGTGCTGCTCCGTGGAGCCGATCGGCAGGACGACGCGGTCGTCTCCCTCGAGGTAATCCCGGATCTGCATCCAGTTGGTGTGGAACAGTCTCACTGCATGTGTCCTTCCGCCGCGGCGTCCTCGGTGGCCAGTCCCGCTGCGTACGCCGCGAGCTCGTCGAGGTTGGCCACCTCACAGACCCGTCTTCCTTGTTCGATGTCGTGGATGATGTCGGCGATCTTGCGGAAGATCGGGCCGTCGATGTCGCGCAGCACCTCGTCGACCTCGGTCTTGCGCTTGCGCACGACGAGGTCTCGGTAGATGCCGCTGTGGCTCTTCGCGCTGTTGCGGTTGAAGAGGACGAGGCGATCAAGCGATCCCTCGAGGTCATCGGGGACGAACCCGTCGAAGCTCTCGACGGGTACCGGCGCCTGCGCCAGGGCCTCGCGGGCCACCGCGAGCATGAGCGGCCGGTACTGCGGGATCTCGAGCGTGTCCGCGATGGACAGGTCCGAAACCGCACCGGCCCACAGCATCGCGCCGTAAGCCTCCTTGCCCCAGAGGTAGCCGAGCACGTTGTCAGTGGCCACGGCGTACGGGAGCAGGTCAGCGATCTCGCGGACCCGAGGTGTGATCTCCCCGCCGCGCAACTCTCCCACCCGGAAGGTCGCCACATTGCCCTGCATGATGCGCCCCGGTGCCATGACGTCGGCCCCGAAGTTGACGAAACTCGAGAGGACCCGCTCCTCGCCGACGGCGTCGATGAGGTGCTCCGCGGTGAGACCGTTCTGGACGCTGAGGACGTAACCGTCCGGCGAGAGGCGCGACCGCAGCAGGGCGGCCGCGTCCCGGGTGTGCAGGCTCTTGACGGCCACCAGGGCCCGGTCGATCCGGTCGGGCAGGCCGTCCGGTGTCACGGCGGGGACCCGCACGGTGAACTCGTTGACCGGTCCTTCGATGTGTAGGCCCGAGGTGTTTATCGCCTCGACGTGGGCCTCGTCGGCGTCGCAGAGCAGGACATCGTGCCCGGCCCGCGCCACGTGGGCCCCGAGGGTGCCGCCGATCGCGCCAGCGCCGATGATGACCAGCGTCATGCGCGGGCCCCGACCGGAACGAAGCGGCGCATGAAGTCACGGATCACTTGCTGGAAACGCTCGTACTCCTCCTTCTGAGGTGAGTGGCCGGACTCTTCGAAGATCACCAGCTCGGAATTCGGCACCAGGTCCGCGATCGTCTGCGAGCAGCTGACCGGGGTGATCCAGTCGTGCCGGCCGACGGTGACCAGCGTGGGCGCCGAGATCGTGCCGAGCCGGTCCTTGAGGTCGTAGTTGTCCCAGTTGTGCTGGAAGCACCAGTTGTGCGCCTCGTGCCGGTAGGAGCCCTCCTCGACCGCGCGGGCGGAGCGCTCCGGGTCGTAGTCGTGGTCGTAGAGTCCGATCATCTCGCTCCAGCACTGCTTCAGGTCGGCATCGTCGCGTATCTGACCGGTCCAGTAGCGGTTGAAGTTCTCCCAGTTGATTTCGATGCGGTCCTGGTTGCGGGCGGTCTCGAAGGCGATCTCGAGGTTCGAGCCGTCGGCTGCGGTGTCGCGCAACATGATCGCCTCAACGCGGTCGGGGTAGGCGAGCGCGTACTCCAGCGAGATGAACCCGCCGTAGGACCCGCCGGCCACCGTCACCCGCTCCGCGCCTGCCCACTCGCGCAACGCGTCGACGTCAGCGGCCCACTGGGCGTGCGAGTAGGGCGGGACCGCCTCGCTCTGGCCGCAGCCGCGCGCGTCGAAGACGATCACGCGATACTCGTCCGCGAGGGGTCCGAAGGTGCTCTCCGGTTCGCGCAGGGACCCGATGCCACCGCCTCCGTGGTGGGCGATGACGAGGGGGGCGTCCCGGGGGCCGAGGTCCTTGACGTTCAGCAGGCACCCGTTGATCTTGAGCTGCATCGGTTCTCCTTGAGTCATGCGCCGACCTGCTGCGCTTGCCATTGACGTACGTTGCGCGCCAGGACGGGCAACGGCACTGCTCCTTGACCGAGGACGCAGTGGTGAAACGAGGGGAGCGAGAATCGCTCGCCGAGCACGTCTTGCGATTCCTCGCGCAGGCGGAGGATCTCGCGCTGGCCCATAACGTAGGCGAGCGCCTGTCCGGGCCAAGCGATGTACCGGTCGACCTCGTTGCGCACGTTAGTGGGGGTTGTTGCGGTATTCGCCGTCATGAAGTCAATCGCCTGCTGGCGCGACCAGCCCAGGTGGTGCATCCCGGTGTCGACCACGAGTCGGCAGGCGCGCAGCGCCATGAAGGAGAGCCGGCCTAGGACGTCGAGATCGCTGGAGTAGAGCCCGAGCTCCTCGGCCAGCGCCTCGCAGTACAGGCCCCAGCCCTCGTTGAAACTGCAAGCCTCCGCGTCGAGGTGGCGGCGGTAGCGCGGGATGTCGAGCTGCTGACAGGTGGCCAGTTGCAGGTGGTGGCCGGGAACCGACTCGTGGAAGGCCAGGCACTCGTACTCGAAACGGAACCGCTCCTGAGGGTTCGTGGTGAGCAGGCAGTGCGCACCGGGACGGCTGCCGTCCTCCGCCGGTGGGCGGTAGTAGGCCAACGAGGCGTGTTCCGCCTCGACAGCGTTGATCTCCTCGATGACGCACCCCGGCAGCCCGGCGTGCGGGTAGTACTCGTCCTGCGCGGCTGTTGCCCGCTCGAGGGCGGCCTCCGCGACGCCGACGATCTCGGCGCGCGTGGTGAAGCGCAGGGCCGGGTCGGTGCGCAGGCGGTGGGCGATCTCGCCAACGTCGCCGGTGCCCATCGCTCGCGTGCCGACCTCGCGCCAGCGCTCCCTCAGTTGGGCGAGGGTCTGGTGGCCGATCTCGTGGATCTCCTCGGGCGTCGCGTCGGTCGTCGTGTGCCTCGCTACCGCCCGCTGGTATGCCGCCTCGCCGTCTGGGAGGTGCCGGATGCCGACGCGGTCGTCCGGACGGGCAACCGGCAGGAGCGCAGTGCTCAGCACCTCGGCGAGCTCGAGCATGGCCGGACGCACGCCCTCGGCGACCATCAGGGCTGCGGCCGGCTCGGCGACGCCACCGCGGGCCGGACCGAGCAGTGCATCCTCATCAAGGGGGAGGGAGAGGTAGCCCTCGAGCTGTTTGATCGCATGCAGCACCCCGACCTGTGTCGGCACGCGTCCTGCCGCCGCCTCCGTGCGGTACCGCTCACCCAATCGGGCGAACATGTCGGCGAGTCCGGAGAGCCGGATCAGGTAGGCCTCGCGCCCGGCGTCGTCGTCGGCCTTCATGGCCGGCATCGCCTGGAAGACCAGACCCTGGCGGCTGACGTAGCCCTTCGCGGAGGCGTTCGCCGCCCACAGACTGTCCGCCGCCTCGGTCATGGCGCCCCGCGTGAGGGTGGCCAGCACATCGCGGTCGACCTGGTCGTCGGCGTTGAGCTGTTCGGCCGGCAGATCGGCCACGGCCGCGCCGATCGCGCGGAACTCAGCCGCGGCCTGCTCGCTGCACTCCGTGCGTGCGTCGCCGACCAGGTGGTCGAACTCGCTCAGCCCGAGCAGGGTGGCGTTCCATGGGTCGAAGGTGTGTTGGGTGCGGAAGTACCGTTCGCCGAGCACGATCAGGGCCTCGTGCGCGTCGGTGGAGCCGGGTCCGTGGCGCGGGCCAGCGTGGTTCATGGGCGCCCCTCCTCAGAACAGCGAGTGGCCGCCGTCGACGGACAAGGTCTGCCCGCTGACCCACCCGGCATCGGGTTCGACGAAGAACAACGCAGCCCGGGCGATGTCCTCGGCCGTGCCCGTCCTGCGGGTGGCGATGCGCGCCAGCAGGGCTTCCTGCCCGTCGAGTCCATAGCTGTCCCACTGCTTCTGGGTCGTGGGGTTGGAGAGCACGAAGCCGGGAGCCACGCAGTTCACCGTGATGCCGAACGGGCCGAGCTCCCATGCCATCTGGCGGGTGAAGCCGATAAGCCCTGCCTTCGCGGACGTATAGGCCTGGATCCCGGTGAGACTGACACTCCGGCCGGCGCCAGAGGAGATCGTGACGATCCGGCCGTAGCCGCGCTCCTTCATCCCCGGGGCGAGTGCGCGCACGCTGTTGAAGGCCGTGCGCAGGTTGGCGTCGACCACTGCGTCCCAGGCCTCGTCGGTGATGTCCTCGATGGGGCTGTGCTGCTGGCCGCACACGCCGCCGGCCGAGTGGACCAGGATGTCCACCTTGCCCAAGTCCCGAAGGTACTGGGTAGCGACCAGGGCATCGCTGAGGTCTACCTCATCACGGTCGACGCGGTGGACCGTCGCACCCGCAGTCTCGATCTGGTCTGCGATCGCCCGGCCGATTCCCTGCGCCGTTCCGCTCACCACGGCGACCATTGTGTCGAGTCCCACTCAGCTCTCCTTTGAATGCCGACAGCAGCTTTCCAAGACGTACCATTATGTACAGAATCCTGTCAGAGCATCAGACTTCTAACAAGCGATACGTCAAGGTGATCGGCGATGCTGTTCCAGTTCCCGATGCGTGAAGGCTCGCGGGATGCGGACCGTTTCCTCCCAGCGGGCCATCCGCCGAATGCCCGCCTCGCCCACGGCGTTGAACACGCACTCGACCAGACTCTCGATGAGGATCAGCAGCCCGGCGTCCGAGTCGAAGGGGATGCCGTCGACGAACGCGGGCAGGACGACATCGGCGAACTGGGCGCACGGCGACAACCCGTGGTCGGTGATGACGATGAGGCTGGCGCCCTGGCGCTTTACGAGAGCCGCCAGGGAGCTCGCAGCCTCCTCGTACCGCCGGAAGTCGAACAGCACGGCGACTGAGTCCTTGCGCAGGTCCAGGTACTGGGTGATGTCGCGGGTCAGTGGGTCGGGCGTGTAGTCGACCGATGGGACTATCTGCTCCAGCTGTGAAGCGAGCAGGCTGGCGAGGTGGCGGGTGAAGTATCCGCCGGCGATGAGGGTCCGGCGTGGCGGTCCGGCGAGCAGTCGCACCGCCGCGTCGAACTCTGCGGGGGGCACGGTCCGCAGGAGTTGTTCGGCCACTTCGAGCCGCTGTTCGACGGCGGTCGAGAAGCCAGTGGCCCCCACGTGTTCGGCGCGCTTGCGGGCCGCCCGCTGCACCGGGCTCGTCACATCCCGGGTGACCTCGTCGCGAAGCCGCTGCTGGAACTCACGGAAGCTGCCGAAGCCGAGCCGGGACACGAAGCGCAGCACGGTCGGGGTCGACGTAGCCGCGGACTGTGCCAGTGACGATGCGGAAGCCAGCCCGGCAGCGGGGTAGTCCGCCACCAGCGACCGGGCAACGCGCTTCTCGGCAGGCGTCAGGTCATCGACCCTCGATACCACGATCTCTCTGATTCGGTCCACGCGCCGCAGCCTAGTGAGCGGTGCATCCCGGGCGGGTGGAGCCGCGTCCGTTCTCCCGCCTGAGATGTCCGGGCTCACGTGAGGATGACGACGGCGTCGTCATGGTAGGCGGCATACATCGCCGGGGAGTTGTGCGCGACGACGATCTGCCCGTCCGCTCCCACGGCGATGACGCCACCGGTTGCCCCACGCGCGCCGACCTCGGTTCGCAGCACATCCGTGACCGCGCTGGCCAACGGCGTCCTGCCGTGACAGACACGGGCAGCGATCTCGTGGGCGACCACCCCTTGTAGGAAAGCTTCGCCGTACCCGGTGCAGGAGATGGCCGCCACGCCGTCGCGGGCATACGTGCCGGCGCCGATGACCGGCGAGTCACCGATCCGCCCCACGACCCGGTTCACAGTGCCGCCGGTCGAGGTGGCCGCCGCGAGGTTTCCGGCACGGTCCCTAGCGACCGCACCGACGGTGCCGTGCGCGATGGCCGGGGACAGTTGGGCCTGCACGTTGCGCAACTGTTGCTCGCGCCCCGGTGTAAGGAAGTAGGACTGCTCGGCGCACTCGAGCCCCCACGCCTCGATCACCTCGCGGGGCGGGCGTGCCCAGAGGACGCAGTCGCCTTCTTCACGCACCTGTCGAGCGGCCAGCACCGGGTTGCGCGCCCACCGGGACAGCGTCACCGCGCCGGCACGGCCGTCACCGGTCATGACCGCGGCGTCGAGTTCCACCGTTCCCTGCCGGGTGAGGGCCGCGCCGCGTCCCGCGTTGAACAAGGGGTTGTCCTCGAGGTGCTGGACGACGAGGCAGACCGCATCGTATGCGGTGGCGCCGGCTTCCAGTAGCGCCTCGCCGGCGGCATACGCGTCGGCGAGGCCATCCTCGTAGGCGCCGGGACCCTGGACGGCCAGTTCCTCGACCCGCCCCCCGGCACCGCCGTGCAGCGCCAGTGCCCACTCTCGGCTGGCCGTCACTGCGAACAGACGCATCTGGTCTTCCCTCCTGTGGCGGCCATCCCGTCGGGGATGACCGGATGAATGCGACTCATCGGGTCGCTGGATCGAGGCCCCAGCCGTAGCCGTAGCCGTAGCCAGGTCAAGGCCGCCGTATCGTGTAGTGCAAAAAGCGATATAGGCATCCAACCTGTATCGAATGAAACAGTATCCGGGCGGTGGTGTCCTGTCGAATGACGAACTTCGCATCTGCGGAGCACCTTCTTCCTGCTGGCGGTCCTGGGGTCATTCCGTCAGCGGGGCCGCGCGCGTTTCGGTCCACGTTCTGTGTCAGTGCTCGCCAGTGATGTGGTGATGACGCAGGTCCTGTGACGGCAGCGAACCAGAACTACAGACGGAGCAGGTCGTGGGAAATAGCGTGGGCTGAAAAGTTGCCGGCAGGGGCTCCGCGACCGCCATCGCCAGGCAAGCGGAAGGTCACCGTGACACCGACCTCGCGGGTCTCAACAGCGGATGCGGCGATCGACACCCGGAGACTCTAGAGACCAGAAACCCGGATCTGCGCCAACTTCGATGAGACTGCGCCAACTTCGATGCGACAGGACAGCTTGCTGGGCCAGAGGACACACGTATCGAGGAGGGCGGCGAAAACATCGATACTGTCAGATTGGTGGACTGCCGCCGCCGCTGTCGCGCTGCTTCCGGATCCGCTCGAGCCTTTCTTGCACCACGGCGGGATCCTCCTCGTCACTCACGTCGACCGAGGTGTCGAAGAGACGATGACCGCTGTACCGACGGCAAGAGCACCGGATCCTGCCCCACTGACCGGGGAAACCGAGCCCGCGAGAGGTGGACATCACGGTCGAACGCAAGACCCTGGAGGCACTCAACCCCCAATGCCGCACGGGTGGGTCCTTCCGCTCTCCGCCGCCACCGGCGCAGCACCGAATGGAGCGTGGGCCGTGGCAAAGTAACGATCGTTCGCGAGACATCTCGGAATGCTGGTGGAGGCCAGGCGGGGGGACGTTGTAACGAATGCCGCGTACGCGGCAACGTCACGCGCTCGGGGGTTCGCGATACAGGTCCAGCCCATGCGAATCGGCTACGGACGGGTCTCCACCCGCGACCAGCACCCGAAGCCCAACACGATGCGCTTTGCGCGGCCGGCTGCGACGAGGTGTTCATCGACAAGGCCTGTCGACCAGGGCATCGACACCTCCACCGCGGTCGGTCGCGACAACCTCGGCGCCAAGTGGATCGACGGGCCGGGCGTCTACCAGTTCAACGACGACGGCGCCAACTACTGGGTGACCGTCTCCTGATCGATGGCCGGAGGGCCTGACTGGCCCTCCCGCCGCTCAGACCGGGACCGCGTCAGTGATCGGCGCGGCGTGTGCCTCCGCGATGCCGACAGCCGCCAACCGAACCAGCGTCCGCTCCAGCCCCCGGGACCGCCCTCATCGCCACCGTCGTGACTTCCTGACCGCCCCTCGACAACGCCCGAACGACCGTAACCCCTGCCTCACGATGTCCTGTATGGCTGACGAACTGCTGGAGCTAGTTCGCCGGATTCTCGACGACGGCGTCGACGCCGTTTCTCCCATGTCAGAAGTCCCGACGATTGAGCCGACCTACCGACGACGCCACCCGCCAGCTGGCCAGCCAGAGACCCGCACACCCGAGGCTCGTTACTAACGCTCCGAGACTGGCTCCTCCGACGAGCTGCTCATCCGCGAGTGATCAGCTGGGGTCGCCGCGTCAAGGCATGCGGGCAACCCAGCTACACGCGCCTCCTGGTTTGACGTCGACCGGGCGATCCGTCGACCAGGAGGCATCACTCCGACGGTATGGCTTAGACGGCCGCGTCGCCGCCGTCGCCGTCAATGTC
>JAWWOY010001000.1:0-3562 GCA_033851195.1 Kribbellaceae bacterium
CCGATCGCCGACAGGTGGACGCGGATCTGATGCGTCCGGCCGGTCTCCAGCACGATCTCCAGCAAGGTCGCGAACCGGAACGCCTCGAGCGTCTCGTAGTGCGTCACGCTCGGCTTACCGCCGGCCACCACGCCGAACTTGTAGTCGTGCTGCGGATGCCGGTCGATCGGCGCGTCCACGGTCCCGGTGAACGGGTCCGGATGGCCCTGCACCAGCGCGTGGTAGATCTTTTTGACCGTGCGCTCCTTGAAGGCACGCTTGAGCACCGTGTAGCTGTACTCCGTCTTGGCGACCACCATCAGGCCGGAAGTGCCGACGTCGAGCCGGTGCACGATGCCTTTGCGCTCGGCCGCGCCGCTGGTGGAGATGCTGAAGCCGGCTCCGGCCAGGTGCCCGATCACGGTCGGCCCGGTCCAGCCCGGCGACGGGTGCGCCGCGACCCCGACCGGCTTGTCGACCACCACGATCTGGTCGTCGTCGTACACGATCCGGAGGTTGTCCACAGTCTCCGGTACGACGGTGATCTCGCTCGGCGGCGGTGGCAGCTCGACGTCCAGCAGCACGCCGGCTGAGACGCGGGCGGACTTGAGCGCCGGGGAACCGTCGACCTGGACCAGTCCCGACTCGATCAGCTCGACGGCCTTCGTCCGGGAGACCCCGAAGAGCCTGGACAGGGCGGAATCGAGGCGTTCACCCGCGAGTCCGTCCGGCACGATCACCGTGCGCGCGTCGCCGCTCACTTCCCGGCCTGCTGACCGTCTCGGTCTCGCGAGCCGTCCAGGCGGACCCCGCGCAAGGTCTGGATCACCAGCAGGATCGCGGCGGAGGTGACGGCCATGTCGGCCACGTTGAAGATCGCCCAATGCGGCGTCTGCAGGAAGTCGACGACGTGCCCGTGGAACGGGGACGGCTCGCGGAGGATCCGGTCGGTGATGTTGCCGACCGCGCCGCCGAACAGTAGGCCGAACGCGACCGCCCAGCCGATCGAGCCGAGCCGGCGGGACAACCAGACGACGACCACGGCGACGATGATCTGGACAGCGCTGATCACCGGGGTGTAGCCGGCGCCCAGGCTGAAGGCGGCGCCCGAGTTCCGGATCAACTGGAACTTCAGCAGCGAGCCGATCACGTTCACCGGCTCGCCCGGGTTCAGGTAGTGCAGGGCGAGGGCCTTGGTCAGCTGGTCCAGGCCGAGGACGAGCAGGCCGACGGCGCCGAACAGCAGCGACAGCCGCCACGACCGCGGCCCCAGCGCGGCGCCACCCACAGGCTCGGCCGCTTCAGGCCGATCGGCAGATGACGGAGAACCGGCCGACCCGAGGTCGGCCGGTTCCGTCAGATCTTCGGTTGATTCGGCCCGCACCTGTGGGGGCGGCTCCGAACCGGTTGGAGGGCTCAGCGGCGTTCTTCGCGTTCTTTGCATGACACGCACAGTGTCGCACGCGGGAAAGCCTGCAACCGACCCTTCCCGATCGCCTTGCCACAGCTCTCGCAGACGCCGTACGTGCCGTCGCTGATCCGGGACAGCGCCCGCTCGATCTGGTTCAGCATGTTCCGGGCGTTGTTGGCCAGTTGCAGCTCGTGGTCCCGCTCGAGGGTGGTCGACCCGACGTCTGCCTGGTCGTTACCGGCCCCGTCGCCACCGTCACGGAGCAGCCCGACGATCTCCTGCTCGGCACCGTGGATCTCCTCCTGCAGGTGCACCGCGTCGCGCTCCAGCTCACCGCGCAGCTCGTCCATCTCCGCGGCGGTCCACGGGGAGTCTCCGGCACCGACAGTGAGGGACGCGGCCGCCTTTGCGGGCGTCTTCGCCGGCGCCGTCGCCGGCGTCCTGTTCTCATTAGTCTTCATTGCCACCCTCTTCGTCGGAGTCTTCTTGGCAGGAGTCTTCTTCGCCGCCGCCTTGTCAGCGGCGTCGGTGGACTTGGCGGCTGCTTTCTTAACCGCTGCGGTACGCGTGGGGGCGGACTTCTTTGGAGCCGATGTAGTAGCCATTTGAACGACTACCCCCTGCCTTCGTCGGAGACTGAACCGGACTGGTCGCAGGGCGGATGAACACGCGCCG
Source organism: Kribbellaceae bacterium (assembly GCA_033851195.1). Lineage (GTDB taxonomy): Bacteria > Actinomycetota > Actinomycetes > Propionibacteriales > Kribbellaceae > Kribbella. The sequence goes on from JAWWOY010001000.1 coordinate 2,066, forward strand.
GGCACGTGCCAGCCCGACGCGCAGACCGTGGCCATACACGGTAGTCGGTTCTTCAAGCACACTCGATGTTTAGTGCGTCACAGCGGTGTGTCGGACCGCCATTCAGCCAAGCAATTGCTTCAGTTTCGCCGCGGTCTCGGCCTCGATCCCCGCCACCTCCAGCAATTTGTCCCGATTGGTCGCACCGCGCACCAGCGTAACCGCGGACCGTCGCACGCCGAACGCGTCCGCCACTGCCTGCAGGACAGCTTTGGTCGCCTGTCCCTCAACCGCACGGGCTGCCACCGCGACCACCAGCGCGGGGCCGGACGGACCGTCGTACCAGCCGCCGACCTGGGTCCGGGAGGTGCCCGGTTTCACCCGCACGAGAATTCTCACGGACAGAATTCCCCCTTGGCCAATCAGGTCCGAACGTCGGAGAAAGTGCTGGTGCCCCGTCGGGCGACCGGCCAAACGTCAAACGATTCGCAGTGTGCTGGTGCCGCGCCGTAGACTTTCCCCGCCACCGCAAGGCAGTGATGGGGCCATCACCCCAGAGCCGCCGGAAGAACGGTCCCTGGACCTATTAGACCCGGCAGCGGAGCGATTTCGAGTGGGTGACCGGCATGCGGTCATCAAGAAGGGTGGTACCGCGGGGCCCGGCGACACCGTCGGCGCGTCGTCCCTTCGTCAGCAGGCCTGTGACGGAGGAAGTTACAACGATGGCGGACAACCCCAGCACCCCGTGGCAGCAGGTCCCGGCCCAGGTCGACCTGCCAGCTCTGGAACGGGACGTGCTCGTCTACTGGGCGGAGCAGGACACCTTCGCCAAGAGCCTCGACCAGTCGGCCGGAGGCACTCCTTGGACGTTCTACGAGGGGCCCCCGACCACGAACGGTCTGCCCGGCACACACCACATCGAGGCACGTGTCTTCAAGGACGTGTTCCCGCGCTACCGGACGATGAAGGGCTTCTCGGTCGAGCGCAAGGCCGGCTGGGACTGCCACGGCCTGCCGGTCGAGGTTGCGGTCGAGAAGGAACTCGGCTTCACCGGCAAGCACGACATCGAGGCCTACGGCATCGCCGAGTTCAACGCGAAGTGCCGTGAGTCGGTCTTCAAGAACATGAGCCAGTTCGAGCAGATGACTGAGCGCATGGGCTACTGGGTCGACATGGAGCACCCCTACAAGACGATGGACCCGGACTACATCCAATCCGTCTGGTGGTCGCTGAAGCAGATCCACGACAAGGGCCTCCTGGTCGAGGACTACCGGATCACGCCCTACTGCCCGCGCTGTGGCACCGGATTGTCCGACCACGAGCTCGCCCAGGGCTACGAGACAGTCGTCGACGCGTCTGTCTACGTCCGGTTTCCGCTGACCTCGGGCCCACTGGCCGGTAAGGCAGCCCTGCTGGTCTGGACGACGACCCCGTGGACGCTGGTCTCCAACACCGCCGTCGCTGTCCACCCCGACGTCACCTACGTGGTTGCGACCGATGGCAGCGAGACCCTCGTCG
>JAWWOY010001005.1:0-6451 GCA_033851195.1 Kribbellaceae bacterium
CTCCGACAACCTCTAGCGGATTTGCGCCATGGAGGTGTTCGGACCAGCGGAAAAGCGACGTGACCGGCCAGGGCCAGGCCGGTGACGCATTTCCGCCAGCGAGCTCCACGCCGGCGCTGATGAACTACTCCGAGCAGCCGTGAACCTCCTGGAAAACAAAAGAGAAAGTGGATTGAGATCATGTCAGAACTGACCGACAGAAAAGCATTGGTGACCGGTGGCAGCCGCGGGATCGGCGCAGCCGTGGCGGTCGCCCTCGCGGAGCAGGGTGCCGATGTGGCGATCACCTATCTGCACTCCGTCAACGAGGCTGCGCAGGTAGTGAAGCAGATCGAGACGACCGGACGCCACGGGCTGGCGATCCAGGCGGATGCGGCCGACGCGCAGGCCGTCGCCGCCGCGGTCGACCGAGCTGCGAACGAGCTCGGCGGCCTGGACATCCTGGTCAACAATGCCGGAGTCGGCGCGGTCGGACTGCTGGCCGACGTACCGATCGCGGACCTCGACCGGGTGCTCGCCGTCAACGTCCGGGCCGCGTACATCGCTGCTCAGACAGCGGCGGGGCGGCTGGCCGATGGCGGCCGGATGATCCACATCGGCAGTTGCATCGCGGCGCGCAACGCAGGGCCGGGGATGACGCTTTACGCGATGAGCAAGTCGGCGCTGGTAGGCCTGAACAAGGGGTTGGCCCGCGACCTGGGCGCTCGGGGCATCACCTCGAACGTCGTGCAGCCCGGTCCGATCGACACCGACATGAACCCGGCCGACGGTCCGATGGCAGCGCCCCAGCGGGCGATGCTCGCGGTGGACCGGTTCGGCACGGTTGCGGACGTCGCTGCTGCTGTGGTCTACCTGGCCGGCCCAGGCGGGTCGTACGTCACCGGCACCGAACTGACCATCGATGGCGGCCACGCAGCCTGAGGTCATGCATTCGTGGCAGTGGCCTCGCGGACGGCCGGGACGATCTCTCGGGCCCACCGCCCGAGGGTGACGTCGGCGGGCGCATCGCCGGCCGCGAAGTGGACGAAGCCCGATGCACCGTGCTCCAGCACCGCGCCGGTCAACTCTTCGGCCCACTGCTCGACTGAGCCGCCTATCCACCGGCCGTCGCCGTCGCGCGTTGCGGTGAGCGGGGCGGACGTGATGACCCCGGGCAGGTTATAGATCGTGGCGACGTCCCCGGGATCCCGGCCCGCGGTCGCGGCCGCGTCGTCGACGATGGGGCGGGAATTGCGGTACCGCGGACTGAGCCAGTCCGCAGCGTGCCCTGGTATCCATCCGTCGGCCAGCCTGCCGGTGACGGCCAGCGACTTCGGCCCGACCGAGCCGGTCCACATCGGCGGAGTCGGGACCGGGGCGGTTTCGAGGGCTGAGACTTGGTAGAACTCGCCGTCGAAGGTCACCGGCTCGCCGCCGCTCGACAGTGCTCTGATCAGGACGATCGCCTCTTCGAGCGCGCGGACCGCAGCTCCGGGTCCCAGTCGCGGGCCGCCCAGCTTGGTGATCTCGTCCCAGAGACCGCCGGCGCCGAGCCCCAGCACGATCCGCCCGCCTGACAGGGCGGACAGCGAGGTGACCGTGCGTGCCAGCATGGGCGCGGGACGGCTCGGCAGGTTCGTGACGCTCACGAGTCCGGCGATATTCGCGGTCCGGCCAAGAGCGACCCCGACGAGCGAGTAGGCGTCGAGTCGGTCTCCGTAGTACGGATGATCGGAGACCGTGAACAGATCGAGCCCCTCGTGGTCTGCCTGCGCCGCGAGCCGCAAGGTCTCCGCCGCCGCGCCGACCGCGGTTCCGATCCCGACACCGAACAGCGTCTTCCGTTCTGACATCGCGATGTATCTCTTTTCAGGTCGACTGCGCTTCATTAGTAGTTCGTGTTCCGAATCACATGTTGGTTCGGTGATAGCCTGGCCGAATGGGTAAGGCCGTGGGTGAGCAGCTGGGAGTCGTTACCGCCCTGGTGCGTTCCTCCTTTCTGGTGAATGCCGTGTACGCCGAGTCCGGCCGGGAATATGGCCTGACCCCGCAACAGGGGCAACTCCTGTGTGTTCTGATGGCGCAGCCGTACGGCATGAGCGACCTGGGTGGGGTGTTGGGGCTGGCGAAGTCGAGCCTGACGGGCCTGGTGGACCGCTGCGCCCAGCGCGGTCTGGTCAGGCGCGAGCCGGACCCGCAGGACGCGCGTGCGGTCCGGGTCGCGCTCACCGCGGAAGGCAGCGAGCTCGCGGAGGACTTCTACGCCGAGACCTGCCGACGGGTTGAGACGCTGTCGGCGGGTCTCGGCGACGCCGATCGCGGCACACTGGCGGCCCTGCTCGGCCAAGTGGTGCAGGACAACAAGGTGCCGGTGGTCTTCATGGAACTGGACGAAGGAGCCAGCACCGCACACCGGCGCTGAGCACGCCAGTGTGGCATGCACGTGGTCCGTTCCACGGGTCAGGCAGTGCCGAACAGCTCGACGAACCGGCCGGTGAACAGGTCCGCGCCCTTGTACTCACTGACCGTCTGCGCCGGCAGGATGGTCGGGCCGTCAGGGGATGGCACTTGCCCGACACCACCGCCCGGGCCGAGCGGGAGCAAGATCGAGGGAATCGGAGACGGCTGGTACACGGCCGTGGGCTGCTTGCCCTGTACCTGGGCGATGATGTTCTTCGCCACGACCTCGGCGTGCCGCATCGCGTACCCGGCCATCTTGGCCTCGGCAAGGTCGGTGATGTCGCCGAGCGCGTAGATATGGCCGTGTCCATCGACGTTGAGCGTCCCGGTCACCCGGACCTGTCCCTGCGGCGTACGTGCGGCGGCGAGGCTGTCGCTGAGGTAGTCCCCGTTGACGCTCACGCCGTGGCAGCGAAACCAGATGTCGGCGGAGATCTCTCCGCGGGTGGTGTCGACAGTGAAGGTCTTCGCCAGGCCCGGCTCGGTGGGTGGCTGCGTGGTCAGGGCAGTGTCCAGCCGCAGGTCCACGCCCAGCGCGTCGAGCTGGCGGTGTAGGTCGTCGCGCAGGTCCGACGCGAAGCCGGGGATCAGTTGCCTGGCCGGGTCGACGATGGTCACGTGCTTGTCCGGCCAGACCGCCTTGATCTCACCGGACAGCTCCAATCCGACAGGTCCGGCACCGACGACCAATACCCGCTCGGCGCCCGCGAGTTCCTTGTGCGTGGCGCGGAGTCGCTCCAATGCCTTTCGGGAGGAGTCGGTGTCCATCTTGGCTGGGAAGGGGTAATTGGAGCCGGACGCAAGGACGAGATAGTCGGCGTTGACGCGCTCGCCGGAGGCCAGCGTGACGCCCCCGGGGTCCACCGAAGCTGCACGCTCGCGAATGACCTTCCCGCGCTGGAGCAGCCTGTCGTAGGGAAAGAAGATGTTGCCCGCCCAATCCGGCTGGACCAGCGCGCGCAGCGACCCGGCGGCGTGGACGAAGGCGTCCTTGGGCTCGATGAGGACAACGTCGGCGTCCTCATCCAGCGCCTTGGCGACCGCGGCGCCCCCGTAACCTCCGCCGATGACCGCGACAGTACGACCCATGGTTTTCAACTCCCAATGCTTAAGCATTACGTTCGTTCTGCGAACTATATTAGTTCGTAGAACGAACTGCAACTTTTCGCGCGCTTCATCGGGCGACTTGCGTCGAAAACCGCTCAGGTGGCGGCCACGCCGCCTGATCCATCCTGAGCTCGCCGCCGCCGGTGCTGCTGAGCCCCAAAATGTCGGTACGCCTCAGTAGCGTGCGGACATGCGCTTCTCAGTCACGTTCGGAGCGGTAGGACCAGGCCGGGATCCCCGCGGCCTGGCCGAGTTGGCGCGGCTGGCGGAGGACGCCGGCTGGGATGCGGTCTTCCTCGAGGACTACCTCGTCTATCAAGGCGATGCTTCGTTGCCCACCTACGACCCATGGATCTCGCTGGCTGCAATGGCGTCCGCCACGTCGTCCATCCGACTCGGTACGACGGTGACGCCGGTCCCCCGCCGGCGGCCCTGGAAGCTTGCGGCCGAGGCGGTTGCTCTCGACCACCTGTCGGGCGGTCGCCTCATCCTCGGCGTCGGTATCGGTGACCCCTCCGATCCTTTCCTCGGCAGAGTCGGCGAACCGCGTGATCCGAAGGTGCTCGCGGAGAAGCTGGACGAGGCGCTCACCGTCATCGATGCGCTGTGGACAGGCGAGCCGGTTCATCACAGCGGCACGCACTTCCACCTCGACGGTGCCCAGCTCACCGCCAGACCGTTGCAGCGTCCTCGCATCCCCATCTGGGTCGGCGGCAACTTCTTGGTGCCCGCAGTCCGTCGTCGGATCCTGCGCTGGGACGGCAGCTGCGCCTACAAGGGCGCGACCGGACAATCACTGCAGATCACGCCGCAGGACGTCCGCGACCTGCTTGCCGAGGTCGCCGCTGAGCATGGCTCCAGCGCGGGGTTCGACGTCAAGGTGAGTGGTAGCGGTGACCCGGCCGCGCTCGCGGCTGCCGGGGCGACCTGGTGGGGCCGCTGGGTCCCGCCAGGAGAGATCGAACGAACCCGGGAGATCGTCCGAGCCGGTCCGCCCAAGCTCAGCTGAGATCCGTCGGCTGCGACACCCGAACCGTTGACAGCCCAGCGTGCTGGCAACGAGACTGCCAGTGTTTTTAACGATCAAACGGCTCTCACCGCCGATCGAGGGGGGTTAGGTCGTGGCCACGCTGAAGCAAGTCGCCGCTCACGCAGACGTATCTGTCCAGACCGTGTCGAACGCGCTGAACGCACCGCACCGGTTGCGCCCCGACACCTTGGAACGAGTCACCCGGTCGATCGAACTACTGAACTACCGCCCCAACCGTAATGCCCGCAGCCTGCGCACGAGCGCGGCCGAGCTGATCGGTTACTGCGTCCCGAACTGGCCTGACGGCCAGGCCCATCTGGTGATGGACCTCTTCCTGCACGCCCTCTGCACCGCGGCAGAGACGACTGGCCGGCACATCCTGCTGTTCACCGCGCCCCCAGGCCTCGACGGGATGCCCGTGTACGACGACCTGCACGCGCGCCGGCTGGTGGATGGGTTCGTGCTGTCGCAGACCGAGACCCACGATCCCCGGCACGGCTGGCTGAAGGACCAGAAGATCCCGTTCGTCTCGTTCGGGCGGGTCTGGAAGGAGACCACCCAGCCGGGTCCGTGGGTCGATGTCGACGGTGCGGCCGGCTGCGCGGCGGCCGTGCGGCACCTCCAGGAGACCGGGCGACGCCGGATCGGTTTCCTCAGCTGGCAGCAGACTTCCGGACTCGCCGAGGACCGGCTGACCGGCTGGCGCTCCGCCTGCCGCGAACTGGGTCTGCCGGCCACCGCAGGGCTCGCCGTCCGTTGCAAGGAGGACACCATCGACGAGGGAGCCCGCGCAACCGCCGAACTGCTGGACGCCCGCCGACCGGTCGACGGGATCGTTGCCGTCAGCGACATCCTTGCTCTCGGTGCCCTCCGCGAGCTCACCCGGCGCGGCCTCACCCCCGGAGTGGAAGTCGGTGTCACCGGCTTCGACGATTCACCGCTCGCGTCCGTGGTCTCCCCCGGGCTGACCAGTGTCCGGCAACCGCTCGACGAGATCGCCGGCGAACTGCTCGGCCTACTCACCAACTCGCGCCCCGCCTCCAAACCATCGTCCACCGAACGACTCCTGCAACCCCGCCTCGTGATCAGGGGCAGCTCTGCCCCCGGGCTGAAACCAGAAAGAAGGAACCCGTCATGACACCCCGCCCTGTGTTCAGACGAACCATCAGACGCACCGCCGGGCCGGCCGGTCTGCTCGCCGCCGCGACGGTGCTGGCGCTGACCGGCGCCGGAATACCGTCCGCGGCCGCCGGAGCAGCGGTCGCGCCCCCAGGCGTCGTACCGGCTGGGGCGGCGGCGCAACCTGCCGCCGTACAAGCTGGTTCGACGGGCGGTGAATTGTCGGAGACGAGCCGGCTGGCCGACCGGCGATCGTTGGTGACCGGCGACCGTGCCTACGCGATGGGCGACGAGACCGGCCTGTACCCGGCGACCGGCTGGCACATCCGCGGCGAGATGGGCGGCATCTGGACGCCGCCGCTGAAGTTGCTGGACGGCCTGTGGTTCGGGGTCGACGGCGCCTGGCTGGGCAAGGATGTCGCCGCGGCGAAGTACACCAGCGGCCACGGCTACCAGCGGATCAGCTACCCGGGCGATGTCAGCGTCGAGCGGACGGACTTCGTGCCCGACGGGCTGCGCGCCACCGTGATCGGGCTGACCTTCAGTTCGGCTCAGGCACGAACCGTGAAGCTCGACCTGGACGCACATTCCGAACTGATGCCGTCGTACCCGTGGGGTTGGACCACCCCCAACGCAGGACAGGTGAACCTGGTGGACACCGGGTCCTACGCCGACGGCACGCTGCAGTTCCGGGACCAGGGCACGCCGCCGGTTCCGAACTTCGGACCTCACGACTACGCGGCAACTGTCGGCTCG
>JAWWOY010001079.1:0-3250 GCA_033851195.1 Kribbellaceae bacterium
CACAACAAACACGTCACCAGAGTCCTAGCCGACGCGGGTGGAACCTGGAAGACCTACGCGCCCGGCGACCACAGCCAGTGACCAGAAGCGGGCCTCAGGCAACGAATACCAGTACTCGATCAGCGGAGCCCACCAGCATCACAGGCCTTGTACTGCAGGTGCACCAATTGCACCTGCGCAGTTCGCCAGGACCGGCATCAGCTTCCGCGACGGACTCGCATAGGTGAAGCCGAATGACCTTTCACAGGAGCCGCCGCGGCCGATCCTGGCTCGATTGCTGCGTATCGGCTGGTCAGAATCGGCGGTACCCGAGGTCCTGACCAGCCGTTCCATCGTCCGTATCGGTGACTGCCAAGCGCGGTGTGGGTGTGCTACACCGAGGTCGAGTGCGCGCCGGTCTGGGCGACCACCGGGGAGGCCGCGGGGGTGCTGGTGCGCCAGGTCGAGACCCACAGGGCTGCCGCGGCGACCAGGACGAGCGTCACGATGCCGGCCTCCCGGCCCAGCGCGGCGACGGCGTCGGGGTTGGTGGTGGTGGCGCTGAAGACCGCGACGGTGAGGCCCATGTTGAAGGCGGTGTGGGTCAGTACGGCGGGGTAGACGCTCCCACTGACCTGGCGCAGCCAGCCGTACAACTGCCCGGCGCAGGTGATCACGGCGAGGAAGATCGGGACGATGATCCAGCGGTTGCCCTCGGTGAGGTACCCGTCCGTGGCGAGGAAGACCAGGGGCAGGTGCCAGATGCCGTGCAGCAGTCCGGTGCGCAGGTGCGGCGCCCGTCGCCCGTCGGCTGCCAGCAGCGGGCCGAGGTACCCCCGCCAGCCGATCTCCTCAAACAGCACGAAGACCAGCATTACCGGAACATCCACGACCATGCCGAGACTGTCCATGCCCGACGGCAGGTGCCACGAGGTGAGGCTGGTCAGGCGCACGGCCGCCTCAGAGACGAACAGGATCCCCAGGGGCATGGCGATGGCGACGGCCCATACTCTGGTGCCGAGCCGGCCCAGCCCCAGCGACGCCCAGCCGCTGCGGCGCCAGCCGTCCCGGGTGACCACGAGCTGCATGATCAGGACGGACAGGACGGGGGTGAGCATGGCGAGCACCGCGGCGGCTTCACCGCTTGGCCAGGTGAGGGCTAGCGCTATGCACATCCCGAGCGCCATCAGGTAGTACGTGACCGCTCGGGCGGTGATCGACAGGTTGGGGAACACGATGAGCTCCAATTTCTCGGGGCCCCAACCGTCTCGTGCGGCCCGCCAGGTCCGCTTCTACCGTCAGACCCGAGGACGGCGGGCCGGCCTCTGTCTGCAGACAGAGGCCGGTCAGGCCGCCAGCGGGAGGACCGCGGGGTTCCAGACTCCGTACCATTCGCAGCATGACCCGGCCTGAGATCGGCGTGCTGCCCCTGCCGATCCGGCGCGCGCCCGACTGGATAGACCCCGCTCTGGCGGTGCTCGCGGCGGTGTTGGCGGTCGCGGTCCTGGTCAGCGCCGACCTCGCCACGATCGACCCGGCATTGCACCCCGCGTCGGCGATCGCGGTCGCGGTCACCGCGGTGGGAGCGGCCGGGACCGGTCTGCGGCGCCGGCATCCGCTGCTGGGCCTAGCTGTGGTTGCGGTGGCCGCCGCCGTCGTGTCCGGCGGCTCGTACTTCACCGGGGTGCTGCCGTACCTGACGATGCTGGCCCTCTACGCGGTGGCGGCCTACGGCACCCGGCGCGAGGCCGTGATCGGCCTGATCCTCGTCGTCGGGTCGTTCATCGCCTTGCAGCGCGCGGGCGTTCCCGACCTCGCCGTCATCGACGTCGCGACGAGTGTGGCCGTGTGCGTCGCGGCGGTCGCGGTCGGTGACGCGGTGCGGCAGCGGCGCGCCCACCAGATCGACCTGCTGGCCGCCGCCCAGGCGCGGGCCGAGGTCGCGTCCCAGCAGGCGGTCGTGGAGGAGCGGTTGCGAATCGCCCGGGAGCTGCACGACGTGGTCGCGCACTGCATGTCGCTGATCGCGGTGCAGGCAGCCGTCGGCGCCCATCTGCTGCGCCGCGACCCGGAGGCGGCCGAGCAGGCGCTCTCCGTCATCGCCGAGACCAGCCGCAACGCGCTGACCCAGACGCGCTCAGTGGTCGGTCTACTTCGCAGCGGGGACGACGCACAGCCGTCGCTGCCCGGTCTGATCTCGCTTGAAGCACTGGTGCGCGGCGTCCGTGGGGCGGGGCTCAACGTCGACGTGCGGATCGAAGGGCCGAGGCGCGACGTGCCGGCCATGGTTGACCTGGCGGCTTACCGGGTGGTGCAGGAGGCCCTCACCAACGCGGTGAAGCACGCGCCGCAGCGCCCGGTGACGGTGCGGATCACTTACACGCCGACGGCTCTGCTGGTCGACGTCAGCGCTGACGGTGCCGACGGAGCGGTTGCCGCAGAGCTGACCACCCCGGGCTTCGGGCTCCTTGGCCTGCGGGAACGGGCGCGGTCGGTGGGGGGTCGGCTGGAGGCGGGAACCACCGCCAACGGCGGGTTCCAGGTCAGCGCCGACCTGCCGATCGGGGAGGCTGACGCGTGATCCGCGTAGCGGTCGTGGACGACCAGGATCTGGTGCGCAGCGCGTTCGTGCTCCTGCTCCGGTCTCACCCGGCGCTGGAGGTCATCGGCGAGGCCGGCGACGGGCGGGCCGCGGTCTCGTTGGCGCGGTCGGCCCGGCCTGATGTCGTACTGATGGACGTGCGCATGCCCGGCATGGACGGGCTGGAGGCGACGCGGCAGATCATCGCGGACGAACGCTGCCGCGGCACCCGCGTACTCGTGCTGACGACCTACGACAACGACGACCTCGTACACGAAGCGCTGCGCGCGGGCGCGAGCGGCTTCCTGCTCAAAGACGTCCGCCCGCAGCACCTGCTCGACGCGATCGAGGTGGTGGCCGGCGGTGAGGCGCTGCTGGCCCCCACCGTCACGCGGCGACTGATCGAGCTGTTCGCCACGCTCCCAGCTCCGCGGCCGGTGCATGCGAGCGTCACCGAACGCGAACGTGATGTGCTCCGGGCCGTCGCGCGCGGTCTGGCGAACCACGAAATCGCCGAAGCGCTGCACCTGGGCTACGGCACGGTCAAGACGCACGTCAGCTCACTGCTGCTCAAGCTCGGCTGTCGCGACCGGGCCCAACTGGTGATGTACGCCTACGAGACCGGCCTAGCCGTTCCCGGCGCAACCCCCTAAAGCCGTGCAAGTCGCCGCTACCGAAAGCTCACAAGCT
>JAWWOY010001011.1:0-4452 GCA_033851195.1 Kribbellaceae bacterium
TGCCTCGATGTCATCAACTGGTTCAAGGGCCAGGGCTGCTACGTCATCGGCGGCGTACCGACGCACTGGCTGCCCGGCAATGAGGACTCGCGTGCCGGGTATCTGGACGTGTACCACGCGTTCAACATGATCTCGCCGTGGATGGTCGGCCGGATCAGCGACGTGGCCGGCGCGGATCACTACTACAACAACGTGAACCAGCAGGACCAGGCCGACTGCAACGCACACGGCATCGACTACCAGCCCTGCGTGATTCCCGGCGATCTACAGTCCGGCCACCGCGCACACGGCGAACTGATGTGGCGCCAGTTCTACAACCTCTGCCGGGTCGGCGTACAGGGCATGTACATCTCGATGTTCGATGAGTACAACGAGGGCAACCAGATCGCCAAGACCGCGGAGACCGCGGCCTGGGTCCCCAACGGATCCGGCATTCGCGCGCTCAACGAGGACGGCACGGCCTGCTCTTCGGACTACTACCTGCGCCTCACCGCCGACGGCGGCAAGATGCTCAAGGGCCAGATCCCGATCACCGCGACCCGCCCGACCCAGCCGGTCCTCAGCCAGGGCGCCGGCGTGATCTTCTACCAGGACGTGAACTACGGCGGCGCGGCCGGACAGCCTCTTGCCAAGGGCAACTACACTCGCGCACAGCTGCAGGCGGCCGGCGTACAGGACAACTGGGCGTCCTCGGCCCGCGTCCCGGCAGGTTGGTCGGTCACGTTCTTTGCCGACGACAACTTCTCCGGCACGTCCTGGACCCGCACCGCGGACACCCCCAACTTCATCGCCCTCTCCCCCAACGCCAACGACGTCCTCACCTCCTGCCGCATCCAATAACCCCGCTCGTCGGTCCCTTGTTCCCCGGTGTGTCGCAGTTCGTCGGTCCCTTGATACCTCGTACGCCGGTCGCAAGCACGGGCCCCGGGACCGGCGTCGGGTGCCCCGGCTGATCGGGCCTGCCTGATCGATCGGGCACAAGGGACCGATGAACCGCGACACGCCGGGGAACTACGGACCGACGATCAGAGGAGTTCGAGGCTGTCGGAGGCGAGGGTGATGACGGCGCCTTCCAGTTGGACGCGACAGGCAACGGCGTGGCCGGCGCAGGCCAGCAGCGCCGGACCCGCGGCGTCTACGACGCGATAGGCGACGGGCTGTGCGCAACGCTCGGCCACCTCGGTCTGCTCGAGGTCGCAGCCGAACACGCGGCAGCTGACCGCGTCGCCGACCTCCATCAGCGTGATGCCGTGGTCCGGGCAGATCCCCCAGCTGACGCCGCAGGCCTTGCCCTCGTGTGCCGCCATCCGGACAAGGTCCCCGGCCGTCGACACCAGTTCGCCGGCGACGAGGCGGAAGGTGACCGCCGCATCGTCCAGCTCGCGCCGGAAACGCCGGCGCTCGCCCGATTCCGGCAATCCGCGGGTGGCGGCGTGCAGGTCGTCTGACAGGGCCATGGCTGCGACGGCGATCTCGTCCACCCGGATCGGCATACCGAACTCGACGGTAGCCAAGATCGAGTCTGCCTTCGGGTCGTCCTGTTCGTTCAGGTCCTCCGAGCCGATCTGCCCGTGGACCTCCAGCAGTTGCGGACTGCTCAGTCCGCCAGGTCGCTCGGTGCCGATTCGGTGGTTCGCCCGCTTGACCTTGACCATTCGCCGCCCCCTGATGACGTTGCTGTCCGACGACCGATGGTTACATGCCTGCAGGGGTCGCGACCAGAGCGAATCGCCAAATGTCACCTCGGGGTGGAAAAGTCTTGCGCAAAGCAACGAAATAGGGGCCCGGGCCTCCGAAAATGCGGATCCCGCCCTCACGGGACACTAGCTGAGGTGCTCGCGGAGGAATTCGACCGTGCGCTGCCGGGCGGCGAGTGCGAGGTTTCCCGGTTTGTCGCGGACTTCGCCGGTCAGCACTGAGTGCGCACCTTTGCTGAAACCGCCGGGGTTGCCGGGGCTGGAGTCCAGCTCGATCACCTCGAACGCGTCGCCCATCCGGTCACGCAGAGTAGCGAAGCGTTCAGCCGACACCGCCCGGTCTCCGCTGAACCGCAGACCGAGCACGCACAGGCCGTCGTCGGTGGTCCGCTGCACCACCCGGTCCAGCTCTGCCGCGGACACCCCGGGATCACGCCGCCTCTTGGCGCCGAGCGGGAACGGTACCGCCGGCTGGCTCAGCACCGGCGCCAGCACCGCATCGTCCACCGCGGTCGCCAACGCGAAACCCCCGGTGAAACACATTCCGATGACGCCGACGCCGCGGCCCGGCGTACGGGTTGCGAGGTCGGCTGCCACCGCTCGCAGGTACGCCGTGATGGGCCGCTTCGCGTCCGTCGCGAAGGCGCGGAACTCGGCTGAGACGCAGAGGCGCGCGACGATCCCGAGCACGTAGCCCACGGACTCCGGGCGGCCGGGCTCGCCGAACGGGGACGGGATCACCACCGTGAAGCCCTCGTCCACCAGATGGTCGGCCAGACCGAGGACCTGCGGCGTAATGCCGGGGACCTCCGGGATCAGCACGACGCCCGGTCCCTCGCCCTTCTCGTAGCAGTCGTAGGTCAGCCCGGCACCGGTGAAGGGCGCCTGCTTCCAACCGGTCAGATCAGAGCTCGGTGCGGAACCGGTCATCGTCGCGGTGCTCCTCAGCAGTCAGGGGGGTTCAGCTTAAGACTGACCGGTTGGTGGACGCACCCTGTCGCCCACCTCGAAAGGGTTGAGCCCGCCGGTGCGCCCGAGGACTGTGGGGTCCGTCGTCCGACCGCCGCCCCGAAGGACTACTGATGAAACGATCCCGAAGAACTCTCGCCCTGCTGACCGGCGCCGCACTGGCCGTGGCCGGGCTGACCGCCGGCCTGAACTCAGCCCAGGGTGCACCTGGTGAACGGACCGTCTCGTTCCACGGCTACCAGGTCGCCGTACCGGCCGGCTGGAGGGTTGTGGATCTCGCCAAGGATCCGTCGGCGTGCATCCGGTTCGACCAGCCTGCCGTCTATCTGGGCCACCCGGCCGAACAGCAAAGCTGTCCCGCCCACCTGGTCGGCCGGACCGCTGGACTGGTGATCGAACCACTCGACCACGCCGTCCCACAGGCCGCCGCCGTCGCGGCCCCGCCCGGTACGGCGGTCGCTCCGGCGGGGGTGGCTTCCGCGAACGGCGAGATCCAGGTGGCCGTCGAGGATGCCGGTGTCCTGGTGACGGCCGCGCACGGGTCTGACCAGGAGCAAACTGTCCGGCGAGTCCTTGGTGAAGCCCGGCTGACGAGTGGTGGCAAGGCGGCCAAGCTGGTCCGGCCGCAGAGCGCACCGAATGCTGTGGCTGCTTCGATCGTTGCCCCCGGCACCTTGCTCGGGCAGGCCTTCGACCAGTGCACCGCGCCCTCGCTGGGCGCCATGAACGCCTGGAAGGCCTCACCGTTCAAGGCCGTCGGCATCTACATCAGCGGCGCCTCCCGGTCCTGCACGCAAGCGAACCTGACCGCCTCCTGGGTCGCGTCGAACTACGCGAACGGGTGGCAGTTCATACCCATCGACGTCGGTTACCAGGCGCCTTGCGGAACCCGGAACCCGAAGATGTCGTCCGACCCGGCCACCGCACGGAACCAGGGAGCTCAGTCGGCAGGCGTCTCGGCCCAGGCGGCTCTGAACCTCGGCCTCGCTGCGGGAACCGCCATCTATTCCGACATCGAGGCGTACCCGTCCAACGCGAGCTGCAAAGACGTCGTACTGTCCTACGTCAGTGGCTGGACGAACGAACTGCGCGCCCGGGGCTTCCTGGGTGGCGTCTACAGCAGCGCCGGCTCGGGTGGCGTGGATCTGTCGAGCGGCGCGGGCGACAGCCGGTACACGTCGCCGGACCATCTCTGGTTCGCGTGGTGGAACAACGTCGCCAACACCGATGGCGGGGGGTACATCCCGGCTGGACTGTGGGTCAATCACCAGCGGCTGCATCAGTACAGGGGTGACCACAACGAGACGTGGGGCGGCGTCACCATCAACATCGACAGCAACTACCTCGATGTGGCGGCCGGTACCCCGCCGCCGATGACGCCAGGCTCGTACCGGATCAAAGCCGAGGTGGGTGGCTTCGACCTGGACGTTGTCGACTGCCAGAGCCAGGACGGGGCCGACGTACGGATGTGGGACCGGATCCTGGCCAGCCCCTGCCAGAAATGGCAGATCAGCCCGGTGGACGGTGGCAGTACCTTCAAGATCATCGACGGCAACACCGGCAAGCCGCTGCGGGTCGGCGGCTGCTCTACCGCCGACGTGACGCCGGTCGTGCTGTGGACCGCTGACGGCAGCAGTTGCGAGACGTGGCAGATCGAGCCGATCGCCGGAGGCGCGTACAAGATCATCGGCACCGGCAGCGGCAAGTCGCTGGACGTGGCCGGCTGCTCGCCCGATCGTGGCGCGGACGTGATCATCTGGCCGTTCCACGGTGGCTCCTGCCAGCG
>JAWWOY010000985.1:0-4795 GCA_033851195.1 Kribbellaceae bacterium
GATGACTCGCGATCATCTCTATCACGTCCCGGGCCAGCCCCTGGCCGGTCAAACCGATATCGGCTAGCACCGCGGCCCGCTTGGCATGATCGAGGAACCGCTGCGGGATCCCGAAGTCACGCACCGGCGTGGCCACGCCGGCGTCCCGCAGTGTCTGAGCGATCGCCGCGCCGCAACCACCGACCCGTCCATTGTCCTCGATCGTGACCACGAACCTGTGCGCCGCCGCGAGCTCGACCAGCACGGGATCGACCGGCTTCACCCAGCGCGGGTCGACCACGGTCACGCCGAAGCCCTGAGCACCGAGTCGCTGGGCCACGTCCACCGCCGTCGCCGCCATCGAACCGATCCCGATCAGCAGTACGTCCTTGCCGGTGGAGACGAGCACGTCGCAGCTGCCGACCCGGTCGATGGCCTCGATGTCGTCGAACACCGGCCCCTTCGCGTAGCGCAACACGGTCGGCGCGTCAGCCACCTCGATCGCCTCGTTCAGCAACTCGACCACGCGAGCGCCGTCCCGCGGAGCGGCCAACCGCAGCCCCGGCACCAGCTGCAGCATCGACATGTCCCACATTCCGTTGTGGCTGGCCCCGTCGTCACCGGTGACGCCGGCCCGGTCGAGCACGAAGGTGACGCCGCACTTGTGCAACGCCACGTCCAGCAGCAACTGGTCGAAAGCCCGGTTCAGGAAGGTGGCGTACAGCCCGACCACCGGGTGCAGCCCACCCATCGCAAGACCCGCGGCGCTGGTGACCGCGTGCTGCTCGGCGATGCCGACGTCGAAGATCCGGTCCGGGAACTCCGCCGCGAACGCCGCCAGCCCGGTCGGGTGCAGCATCGCCGCGGTGATCGCGACCACGTCGGGCCGGCGGTGACCGATCGCCACCAACTCGTCGGCGAACACGTCCGTCCAGCCGCGCGGCTTGTTGGCCGGCCTGACCTGGTGGAAGTTGTCCTCCTCGTCCTGCTCGGCGGCGGCGTACCCGAAGCCCTTCTGAGTGACCGCGTGCACGATCACCGGGCCGCCGAAGGCCTTCGCCTTGCTCAGCGCGGCCTCCATCGCGGACCGGTCGTGGCCATCCACCGGTCCGACGTACTTCAGCCCGAGGTCCTCGAACATCCCCTGCGGGGCGAGCATGTCCTTCAGGCCCTTCTTCACCCCGTGCAGCACCTCGTACATCGGCGCGCCCACCAGCGGGGTCCGGCCCAGGTTCGACTTCACCAGGTCGAGGATCCGCTCGTACCGCGGGTTGGTGCGCAGGCTGGTCAGGTGGGTGGCGAGGCCGCCGACGGTCGGGCTGTAGGACCGGCCGTTGTCGTTCACGATGATGACGAGCCTGAGGTCCTTGGCCGCGGCGATGTTGTTCAGCGCCTCCCAGGCCATCCCGCCGGTCAGGCCGCCGTCACCGATCAGCGCCACCACGTGCCGGCTCTCGCCGCGCAACCGGTACGCCTTCGCCAGCCCGTCGGCGTACGAGAGGGAGGTGGAGGCGTGCGAGTTCTCCACGATGTCGTGCTCGGATTCGGCCCGGCTCGGGTAGCCGGACAGCCCGCCGGCCTGCCGTAGTGAGTCGAAGGCCTTCGCCCGGCCGGTCAACAGCTTGTGCACGTACGTCTGGTGGCCGGTATCGAAGACCATCCGGTCCCGCGGCGAGTCGAATACCCGGTGCATCGCCAGGGTGATCTCCACCATGCCCAGGTTCGGGCCGAGGTGGCCGCCGGTCCGGGACACGGTCTCGACCAGCACGTCGCGGATCTCCAGCGCGAGGTCGTCGAGCTGCTGATCGGTCAGCCCTCTGAGGTCCCTCGGTCCTCCAACCGTCTCCAGCACGCCCATCGAGCTCCCTCCGCAGGTTGTCCTCGGGTGCTTGAGTCTATGCACCGCTGGATCGGATTCCGAACGCGGCTGCACCCGGCTGACCAATCTCACACTTCGGGACGGGGCGGGCCTGCACGCTTTCCGGCCGCCTCCTCGCTTGTCAAACCGACCTCACCTACAGTGCTCGACATGGAGTCGGCATGGAGATGGTGAAGACACTCTTCTGCAAGTACGACGGGAGCCCGCACCGGCTGCTCGAGTCGATCCGGCTCGGCGAGGACTGTTACGGACTGTGGGTCGGCTCGACACCCGGCTCACGGGGTCAGCGGGCCGACGGCAGCTGGGTCACCATCGACCACATCCGGGTCCGGCTCTTCCCGCGCGACCAGTGGTGGAGCGCTCTCTTCAATGACGAGCCGCACCGGACGGCTGTGTACTGCGACATCATCATGCCGGCCACGTTCGGCACGGGTTCGGTCACCGCGGTCGACCTCGACCTGGACATCCGCCGGATGCGGGACGGCTCGGTACTGGTGATGGACGAGGACGAGTTCGCCGACCACCAGCTCAAGTACGGCTACCCCGCCGACGTCATCGCCTCCGCCCGGGCCAGCTGCGACTGGGTGGCGGCCAACATCAGCACCACCGAGCCGTTCGCCACGGCCTACCACGCCTACCTGGACCAGGTCCGGAGGCTCACACCGGCCCGCTGACCTCAGGTCGGGCTGGCGGAGTCACTTCGACCGGCCCGTGGACGTGCGGCCCGGCCTGGTCCGCTATCCAGCGATGGAGGCGATCCTCCGGCATCGGCCGGCCTAGGTGGAAGCCTTGTGCGACGTCGATGCCGATAGCTTTGAGAGCGGCCAGGGTCGTCTCGTCCTCGACCCCCTCAGCCACGACAGAGAGGCCGAGGTTGTGTCCGAGGTCCGTCGCACTTTGAACGATGACGGCGTCGTCGGGATCGGTGGTCAGGCCTTTGATGAATTCCCGGTCGATCTTCAGCTCGGTGACGGGAAGCTTCTTCAGATAGGCCAGGGAGGAGTAGCCGGTGCCGAAGTCGTCCACGGACAGGCGGACTCCGATATCGCGCAACTTCTGCAGGATCCTCAGCGCCAGGCCGGGGTAGGCCATCACCGTCGTCTCGGTGAGCTCGATCGTGAGTAGTTCGGGTGGTACGCCGGAACGGGCGAGGTGGTCGCTGATGATCCTGGGGAATTCCGGGTCGCACAGACTGCGGGCGCTGATGTTGACGGCCACCGGTAGCCGTAGTCCCTGGTCGAGCCACATGCGGCAGGAACGGAGCGTGCTGTTGAGGACAAGCGTGGTGAGCCGTTTGATGAGCGTGCTGCCTTCGGCCAGTTCGATGAATTCCCCGGGCAGGAGCAGCCCACGGCTCGGATGCTGCCAGCGCAGGAGCGCTTCGACGCCGAGCAACTCACCGGTGTCGACGGCGGTCTTGGGCTGGTAGTAGACGACGAGCTCCTCGCGGTCGAGGGCTTGGCGCAGCTCACCGATGAGCGTGAGCCGCTCCGGTGTGCCATCGTCGTTGCAGGCTGTGTAGTGGGCGTACCCAGACCGGTCGGCCTTCGCCTTGTACATCGCGATGTCGGCCTGACGCAGCAGCTCCTCCAGCGTCAGTTGCTCATGGGCAGCTGTCGCGGCCGCGATGCCGATGCTCGCCTCGACGCCGACGGTGGCATCGGGTAGGAAGAACGGCGGCTCAAGGGCCTCCGCGATCCGGTTCGCGACCTCGACGCCGGCCTCAGAGCCCCCGTCGGACAGCAGCAACGCGAACTCGTCACCGCCGAAACGCGCCACGGTGTCGCTCGGGCGCAGCAGCCCGGACAGGCGCTCGGCGACCTGCTTGAGCAGGAGGTCTCCGTGCTGGTGACCAAGGGTGTCGTTGACCTCCTTGAATCGGTCGAGGTCCACCATCAACACCGCCTGACGGCTGCCATCGCGGCGGGCCACGGCCAGTGCCTGGGAGGCGCGGTCGGCGAACAGCAGCCGGTTCGGCAGCCCGGTCAAAGCGTCGTGGTTCGCCTGGTGGGTGACCTCGTGGATCAGCTCCTCGAGCTCCCGGTTGGCGACCTCGAGTGCATTGGTTCTCCCCTGGACGGCGTCCTCGAGGCGGATGACCTTCAGCTCTGCCTGACGCGTCAGATCCCATTTCGCCGTCAATGCGGTGGCGAGCTGCGAAACCTCCATGTTGTCGAAGGGCTTCTTCAGGACGAGCAACCGATCAACCGCGCCGAGCTTGCCGAGCACCTGATCCCACGTGTAGTCGGAGTGTGCGGTGCAGATGACGATCTGTAGCCGGGGGTCGACCCGCCAGATCTCCTGGATGGTCTTGACCCCGTCCCAACCGGGGGGCATCCGCATGTCGACGAAGGCCACCGCGTACGGGCTGCCGGCCTCCAATGACGCCTTGACCTTCTCCACCCCTTCGGCTCCCTGGTGCGCGGAGTCTAGGTCGAAGCCCGCCACGGTGGGCAGCTTCACCTCGCCGAAGAGTGCCTGCTCGGCGGCGTCCATCTCCAATGCCGCGCCGGCGCCGGCGCCGGACAGGATCCGGCGGAAGTCCGCGTGGATGGAAGGCGTGTCGTCGATCAGCAGGATGCGACGGTTCGCCGGGGTGGTCACACCGTCACCGACTCTCGCTCGAGCGGCACCTGAAGCGGCACCTGCAGGGTGAAGACCGCACCGCAGCCGGCACCGTCGCTGTGGACAGTGAGGCCACCGCCCATTTCTGTGGCGGCCGTAGCCGAGCTGTGCAGACCGAAACCGTGCCCGTTGGTGTGGGTGGTGAAGCCGTGCACGAAAATCCGGGTCAAATCCTCGGGCGGAATCCCGACGCCGGTGTCAGCCACCGAAATGCTCACGACCTGCCCGTCACTCACCTCGGCCCGCAGGCTGATTTGACGAGGACGACCGCCGTTGCCCTTCATGGCGTGCATCGAGTTGCTGAGCAGGTTG
>JAWWOY010001034.1:0-6093 GCA_033851195.1 Kribbellaceae bacterium
CGTCGGCGGCCGTCCGGTCGAGCACCATGTCGTTGCTCTCCGGCCGCAGTCCGCCCTGCCCCTGCACCGACCTCGACACCGGCACAGCTTTGCGGGCGTCGAGCACGATCGAGGTGTCACCGGAGACGATGAACTCGGGTTCGCTCAGGATGGCCGCGGTATCCGGCGTCGTGTCAGTGGCCGCGGTGTCGATCTCCGACGTCACCGAGTACGTGCCCGGTGGCAGTTCGAGTTCGAGCTCACCGTTGTACATGACGGCGAAGATCGGCACCTTGCCGTCCAGCCGGCCGCCGGTGAGCAGCGTGCGGGCTGGCCCGCCCACGCTGTCGATCCCGGTGAACTTCACCTTGAACAGCTGAGGTTTCCGCTGCCACCGGAAGCCGGTGACCAGCGGATCGCCCGCAGCAGGCGTGGCCACGACCCGGCCGGTGAAGAACCCTTCCGAGGTGTCGGGATCAGCCGTCACCGGCACACTCACCTGCCCATGAGCCGGTACTACGACCTGGGCCGCGGCCGGTGTCGGAGCAGGCCCGGCCTTGTCCATGGTCGAGGTGATCGTCAGCGTGATCGGCTCGTCGCCGGAGTTCCGGTAGCTCAGGTTCTTCGTGATCGGCGCGGGGTCGGGCTGCGGAGCCGCGGTGTCGCCGAAGTCGAGCTGGGCCAGGTCGACCGTCAGCGTGGTGTCCGTCGACTGGTCCGCGTCGACCCTGCCCAGGCCCTGTTCGGACAGAGTGCTCCGAGGCTGGGGATCGGCGGTGGACATCAGCTGGGACTTGAGTTGTGCGCCGGTCCAGTCGGGGTGCTCTCCTGCCAGCAACACCGCAGTACCGGCTACGTGCGGGGTCGCCATCGACGTACCGGACAGGCTCGTGTAGTTGTCGTCGACCGGCTCTCCCAACGACGTGCCGGCTGCTCTCGGAGCGACGATCTGCTCGCCGGGTGCGGAGATATCCGGCTTCAGCGCCCGGTCGCCCATGCGGGGTCCGACACAGCTCGTCCTGCTCCGGCTTCCGTCCCGGGCCAGGTTCCCCACCGCCAGTGCGGCGTCCGCGGAAGCCGGCGACGAGACACTCTCCGGCCACGGGAAGGAGCAGTTGCCTGCAGCAACGACGAAGAGCGCACCCGTTTGCGCGCTCAGCGTGTTGACAGCCTGTGACACCGGATCCGTGCCGTCGGTGGCCCCGGCGCCGAGACTCAGGTTGACCACCTTCGCGCGCGCGGTGGCCCATTCCATCCCGGCGATGACGCTCGACTCGGTGCCGGAGCCGGAGTCGTCGAGTAGCCGCACGATGGAAATCCCCTCCTGGACGGTTCTCTCTGTCTGTGTCCGGACGAAGAGAAGACGTTCCAGCGGGGGCGGGGGGAAACGCTCAACCACAGGAAGGCTCCCGGGATCGATCCCGGGAGCCTTCCTGTGTCAGAGCTTGATCAGCGGGGCTGGTACGACTTGCCACCGCGGTCGGAGCGGCCCTTGTAGCCACCGCCCTGTCCGCTGCGACCCTCGTAGCCACGGCCACCCGGGCGGCTGTTGCCGCCGAAGCGCTTGCCGCCCTTGTTGAAGCCGCCGCGCTGCGGCTTCGGGGCCGGCAGCTTGACCGGGTAACCGGACGGCTTCGAGCCACCGGTCAGGTCGGTCACGACGCCGTCACCCGGACGGACCCGCACCGGCTCGGTGGAGACACCGGCCGACTCGGCCAGCCGCATCATGCCGCGCCGCTGATGCGGCAGGACCAGCGTGACGACGGCACCCTTGCCGCCCGCACGAGCGGTACGACCGGCGCGGTGCAGGTAGTCCTTGTGGTCCGCCGCCGGGTCTGCCTGGACGACCAGGCCGACGTCGTCGACGTGGATACCGCGAGCCGCGACATCCGTTGCCACCAGCACCGGTACCGAACCGTCCTTGAACTGGTCCAGGGTGCGGTTGCGCGCGCCCTGGGTCAGGCCACCGTGCAGCGCCGCGGCCATCACGCCACGGTCGCGCAGCTGGGTGGCGACGCGATCGGCGCCCAGCTTGGTGCGAACGAACACGATGGTCCGGCCGTCCCGGCTGGCCAGCTCGGCCGTCAGCGACTGCTTGTGCGCCGGCTCGATCACGAGCAGGTGGTGCTCCATCGTGGTGACAGCGGCCTGGGCGGAGTCGGTCGAATGCGTGACCGGATCCTTCAGGTACTTCTTCACGATGGCGTCGACGTCACCGTCGAGGGTGGCCGAGAACAGCAACCGCTGGCCGCCCTCCGGCGTCATGTCCAGCAGCGTGGTGACCGCCGGCGTGAAGCCCATGTCGCACATGTGGTCGGCCTCGTCGAGGACGGCCACCTCGACCGCGCCCAGGTCGGCTGCGCCCTGCTCACACAGGTCGATGAGCCGGCCGGGGGTGGCGATCAGCAGGTCGACACCACGCCGGAGCGCGTCGATCTGCTTCGGGTAGGGCAGGCCACCGGCGATCAGCTTGATCGACACGTTCATCACGTGGGCGAGCGGCTCGAGCGCGTCGTGCACCTGCATCGCCAGCTCGCGGGTCGGCACCAGCACCATGCCCCGCGGGCGGCGCGACTCGGTGTGGCCACCGGCCAGCCGGGTCAGGATCGGCAGGCCGAACGCCAGCGTCTTGCCGGAACCGGTCTGGCCACGGCCGAGCACGTCCTTGCCCGCCAGCGCGTCCGGAATGGTCGCGGACTGGATCGGGAACGGCGTGGTGATGCCGTCGCGGGCCATCCGCTGCACCAGCCGCGGCGCCAGCCCGAGCGCTGCGAACGGGTTGCCCTCGGCAACAGTGCCGAGGTCCTCCACCACCGGGGCGGCGGTACGAACCGGCCGGTCGTTGTCACGGGCCGGGCGGTCGTAGCTGCGGACCGGGCGATCGGTGCCACGGTCCGGACGGCTGTAGCCACGGTCCGCGCGGTCGTTGCCACGCTCGGGACGGTCGCTGCCACGGTCGTTGCGGTAGGCATCCTTGTCGTAGCTCTTCTGGTACGAGCTCTTCGGGTACGACGTGCTCTCGGTGCCGGCCGGCGCGTTCCGGTTCTCGGAGTACGCCGGGCGCTCGGTGCGCGGCTGGCTCGTCCGCTCGGCGCGGTAGCCCCGCACCGGCCGGTCGTCGCCGCGACGCTCGGTCGTCTCGCGACTACCCCGGTCGGAGTACTGCGAGGGGCCGCCGCGGCGCTCGGCCTGCGGGGCCTGGGTCCGGGCAGCGGGCTTCTCGGCCCGGGCTGAACTGCGCTCGGTACCGGGGGTGCTGGGTGCGTCCAGCTCGGCGGCCATCCGCTCGCCGTACGACTGGGTCTGGAACTTCTTGTGCCGGGGCTTCTTCGCCCGGTCGGCGGCCTCGTTGCCGTCAGCGGGCACGAATTGGTCCTGGTGGTGCTGGGACACGCAAACTCTCTCTCAACGTCACGGCTCAATGCCGTATCGGAGCCGCACGGGAGTGCCGACCACAAAAGTGGACGGATCTGACGTGCAAGGCAGGAGATTGGCATCGACCTGCGGGTGCTATCGCGTTGCACCCATGTCGCCGGGGGTCCATCAGCGGGGTGCTGAAACCGACGGGTCGGAGCGCCTGGGAAATGCTCTGGTGACGCGACTCGCGCACCGACCGGAAAAGTATACCCCGCCCTGCGCGGTGAGCTGACCACGGCTCCAACGCCGCGAGGCACTCACCCGGGCGCCGTCAGCGGAAAGGAATCGCCCTGATGGGACACACTGGACCACACTCAAGTCCGCTTAAGCTCTTGTCCGGGCATCCTAGGGTGGCGTCATGGCCGAGGAAACCATTCCCAGCAAGGATCACTGGCTTTCGATCGGCGAGACCGCCGGCCGGTCAGGGGTCGCCGCATCGGCCCTGCGCTTCTATGAGGATCAGGGGCTGATCACGTCCCGCCGTACGTCCGGCAATCAGCGCCAGTACCTGCGCAGCACGTTGCGGCGGATCGCCTTCGTCCAAGCCGCCCAGCGGGTCGGGCTCGCGCTGTCCGAGATCAAGGCCGCACTGGACTCGCTGCCGGACGACCGGACCCCGACGCGGGCGGACTGGAGCCGGCTGTCGAGGTCCTGGCGCGGCCGGCTCGATCAACGGATCGCCGAACTGGAACGGGTGCGCGACGACCTGGACAGCTGCATCGGTTGCGGCTGCCTCAGCCTGCAGCGCTGCAACCTCTACAACAAGAACGACCGGCTGGCCGAGCATGGACCCGGCGCCCGACTCCTCAACGTCGGCATCCCCGGCGAGTCCTAACCGCCATCACCCCCACCGCCATCACCCCAACCACCCCCCCGCCCCGCTCGTCGGTCCCTTGTTACCCGGCGTGTCGCCCTTCATCGGTCCCCTCGTACCACGCTCGCACTCCCGGACGACCGGCGTACGGCGGGTTGGGGCTGGCCGACGTACACCACGACGAGGCGTGTGACAGCCGGGGCGTCACGGGACGTGAGCGTAAAACGGGGGACGCGGCGCAAGCTCGGCTGACAGTCCGGCAGGCGCAACCTCGGTCGACCCCGGCGGTCACAAGGGACCGATGAAGGGCGACACGCCGGGTAACAAGGGACCGACGATCCTGGGGTGGGCTGTTAGGGGGAGGCGGCGGTGGTGGCGCGGACTACGAGTTCTGGGCGGAAGAGGAACTCGGTGTGGGGGGTGGTGTGGCCGCGGACCTCTTCGAGCAGCGACTGGACCGCAGCCAGGCCCATCGCACCGACCGGTTGCCGCACTGTCGTCAGCGGTGGATCGGTGAACTCCATCATCGGGGCGTCGTCGTACCCGACCACGGAGACGTCGGCCGGCACCGACAGGCCACGCTGGCGGACCGCGCGGATCACGCCCAGCGCCATCATGTCGGAGCCGCAGACGACCGCACTGACGCCATGGTCGAGCAGCCGCTGAGCCGCCGCGGCGCCGCCCTCGACGCCGAACATACTCAGCTCGACCAACTCGTCCAGGTCGGCATCGGTCAGTCCGAGGTGGGCCTTCATCGCGGTCCGGTAGCCGGCCAGCTTGCGCTGTACCACCAGGAACCGCTCCGGCCCCGACGCGAACCCGATCCGCCGGTGGCCGAGGGCAACGAGGTGGGCGACGGCCAGTTCCACCGCGGCGTACTCGTCGGAGGAGATGAAAGGTGCCTCGACGTCGGGCAGCCAGCCGTTCACGAAGACGACCGGGAGCCGGCGTTCCACCAGCGCCTGGTAACGAGCGCGGTCCCCGCCGGTGTCGGCGTGCAGGCCGGAGACGAAGATGATGCCGGAGACGCCCCGCTCGAGCAGCATCTCGACGTACTCGTCCTCGGTCGCACCGGACGGCGACTGGGTGCAGAGCACCGGGGTGTAGCCGCGCTGCGACAGCGCTGCCTCGATCACCTGGGCGAACGCGGGGAAGATCGGGTTGATCAACTCCGGCATCACCAGCCCGATCAGGCCGGCCGGCCGCCGCCGCAGCCGGGTCGGGCGCTCGAACCCGAGCACGTCCAGGGCGGTCAGCACCGCCTGCCTGGTCTCCCCGGCCACCCCTGGCTTGTCGTTCAGCACCCGCGACACGGTCGCCTCGCTGACCCCCGCCTCGACCGCGATATCGGCCAGCCTTGCTCTACTCACGGCCCGCACTCTTCACGGCCCGCACTCTAGCCAGCGAAACCTGACATTGCAGCAAGATCGTGCAAGAACTTGCAGGCTGAGACTGCGCAGAGTTGTCCAGAGGGTCAACAATATGGACACGTCACACCCCCCACACCTTGTCTCCAGCGATGTCACGGGTGAGGATAGGCCCACCCCCCTGCCGGGGGCCTTTACTCGGATCGTCCGGCACGTTCCTGCCGGTGAAGGAAGGAATCGTCATGGCAACTGTCTCGTTCAAGGCAGCAACCCGGGTGTACCCGGGTTCCGAGACCCCCGCTGTCGACAAGCTCAACCTCGAGATCGAGGACGGCGAGTTCATGGTTCTCGTCGGCCCGTCCGGTTGTGGCAAGTCCACCTCGCTCCGCATGCTCGCCGGCCTCGAAGAGGTCAACGAGGGCTCGATCTACATCGGCGACCGCGACGTCACGCACCGTCCGCCGAAGGAGCGGGACATCGCGATGGTGTTCCAGAACTACGCGCTCTACCCGCACA
>JAWWOY010000027.1:0-2742 GCA_033851195.1 Kribbellaceae bacterium
CTGGACCCGCAGGCTCATCTTGGAGGCGCCCCGGGTGCGTTCCTCGAACCGGATCGGTACCTCGGCGATCCGCAGCCCACGGCGGACCGTGCGGAAGTTCATCTCCACCTGGAACGAGTAGCCGTTGCTCTCGATCGAGCTCACGTCGATCGCCCGCAAGGTGTCCGCCTTCCAGGCCTTGAAGCCGGCGGTGGCGTCCTTGACGTGCAGGCGCAGCAGCGCGTTCACGTAGAAGTTCGCCCAGGCCGACAGCGCCCGGCGGTGCCAGGCCCACTCGGCTGCCGCGGAGCCGCCCTCGACGTACCGGGAGCCGATCACCAGTGCCGCGTCCGTGGTGGTCAGCTTCTCGACCATCGTGGGGATCACCGAGGCCGGGTGCGACAGGTCGGCGTCCATCTGGATCACGATGTCGGCGCCTTCGCCGAGGGCGCGGCCGATGCCGGCGATGTACGCGCGGCCGAGGCCGTCCTTGTCGGTCCGGTGCAGTACGCCGACCTGGTCCGGCGCGGCCTTGGCCAAATCGTCCGCGACCTCTCCGGTGCCGTCCGGGGAGTTGTCGTCGACCACCAGCATCTGCAGACCAGGCAAGTGCAGGTCGGACAGCAGACCGGCCAGCACGGGCAGGTTGTCGCGCTCGTTGTAGGTCGGGACGACGACGATGATCTTGGGGGAGCTCTCGCCCATCGAGGTTCCTCCTTCGGGCAGTGGGGGACCAGGACGCTATCGCACGAGGAGTCCTCGCGCAGTGCGTCAGCTGCGCGGAGCCGGCCCCGTGGAGCCGCGGACGACCAGCCGCGGGGCCACCCGGACGATGCGCCGCTTCGGCGGCAGTTCGTCCCGGATCCGGGACAGCAAGAGGCGCGCGCAGTTGCGCCCGAGGTCGACCGTGTGCTGGTCCACCGTCGTGAGTGCCGGCTGCACCAGCGACATCCACGGCATGTCGTCGTACGCGGCCAGGCTGATCCGTTGCGGGATCTTCAGCCGGCGGTCCTTCAGTTCGGCCAGCGCACCTTGGGCGAGCACGTTGTTCGCCGACAGGATCGCGGTGACCTTGTGCTGGTTGAGCAAGTCGCTGGTGGTCCGGCGGGCGGCCTCGGCGTCGAAGCTGGTGTAGGCGACGAGATCTTCGTCCAGTTCCAGTCCTGCGTCAGTGTGCGCGGCGCGGAAACCGGCCAGCCGACCGGCGCCGGTGGACCATTTCGTCTCGTCGATGAGCAGGCCGATCCGGGTGTGGCCGAGCCCGATCAGGTGCTCGGTCAACTCACGGGCCCCGGCCTTGTTGTCGCTGATCACGACGTCGCCGCCCGGACGGCCGAGTTCGCGGTCGGCGCAGACGACGTGGATCCCGTTCTGCCTCAGCATCTTCGCGCAATTCGCCGTCACCGGGGTCACGATCACGCCCGGGACCTGCATGGCCAGCAGGGTTTCCGCGGCGAGCATCTCCTCGGCCGGATCACCGCTGTCGTTCACCAGGATCATCTGGTGGCCCTCGGCGCGGAGCACCTCCTCGATCCCGGCGGCGAGGTCGGCATAGAAGGAGTTCCGCAGGTCCGAGATCAGTACGCCGATCGCGGTCGACGTCCGGCTCCGGAGGTTCCGGGCCATGTGGTTCGGAACGTACCCGAGCCGTAGCGCGACTTCCCGGACCCGTTCGCGTGCCTCGGGGGACGCGTAGCCGCGGGTGTGCAGGGCGCGCGACACCGTGGACGGGGACACCCCGGCCTCCCGGGCCACGTCCTGCACGGTGGGTCGGCTGGGTGGCTTCCTCGGTTCCCCGATCACAGCCGTCATGCTAGTGGTGTGGCTGGCAAATATGCCCGACCTCGGTGACGAACGTGGGATCGCTGAGCGCCTCCCGGACCAGCGGTCGCAGCGTCATCAAGCGCCGGCTTCGTGCCGAAGGGCGTCCTGCACCGAGGCGAAGATGCTGAACTGCTGGCCGAGACCGGTGATCGCAAGTGGCCGGTCGACTGGTCTGCCGACGCCTACCAGGGCCAGCGAGATGTCGTGCTCCCCGGCCAGCCGGCGTGCCTCGACCAGGTTGCCCAGACCGGCCGAACTGCAGAATGTGACGGCCGAGACGTCGATCAGCACCAGCCGGATCGGTGGTGCGACAGCCGCCCGGATCGATTCGGCGGCGAACTCGGTGGTCGCGATGTCGATCTCGCCCCACAGCCTGACCAACATGACGCCGGGTTCGAGCTCTTCGGTGGCGGTGCCGAAGGTGGTTCTGATCATCTGCTCGCCGGCCTGCCCTTCTAGGTCGCTGGTCACGACGGCCTCCCCGGGGGCCTGGCGGAGCCGGTCGGTCCTGACTCGGCCAGACATCCCCCAGGTCTCACGGTATGCCCCACCGCCGTGGCGTGACAACGTTGTACAGATCGTGACCCCA
This sequence comes from Kribbellaceae bacterium, assembly GCA_033851195.1. GTDB lineage: Bacteria > Actinomycetota > Actinomycetes > Propionibacteriales > Kribbellaceae > Kribbella. Next base: position 2,393 of record JAWWOY010000027.1, read on the forward strand.
CGGCATCATGAGGGCATGCGGGTGACCGGAGGGCTGCTGATCTGAACGCCGTCCACGAACTCCTCGCCTCGATCGACGCTGCGGCCGATCCGGGGACTGCGCAGGTCCTTGCCCGGTACTTCCAGCTCAAGCCCGGCGGGTACGGCGACGGCGACCAGATGATCGGGGTGAAGCTGTCCGCACTGCGCGCCCTGATCACGCCCTACCGGCTGGCCGGTCTGCCACTGGCCGACCTGGAGCACGCCTTGGCGAGTCCGGTCCACGAGCACCGGCTGGCTGTCCTTGCCTTGCTTGCCGATCGGGCCGTTCGCGCCCTGAAGCCCCGTACGACGGACCCGGCCGAGCTGGCC
>JAWWOY010000037.1:0-2587 GCA_033851195.1 Kribbellaceae bacterium
GGTGAGTCTCCTCCGCGGTGGCCGGGGCACCCCCGTATCCCGGCCTCAACCCGTCCGCGGAGTGAGCCGCGCCATCCCGGTGGTGCGAGGTAAAGGTCCATGGACCTGATCCTTGCCGCCACCGGAATGGCGTTGGCTTGAGAGGCGGCGAGAGCCCGGCCAGCCCGGCGGTGGCGCCTGCGTTGCGGCGATCTGCCGCGGTACTCGCCGTCCTCGGGACACTGCTGGTCGCCGTACCGGCTGTTGTCTATGCAGACGGCACCGAGCCGGGCCGGCTCGATCGGTGGATCCAATCGGTCATCGAGAACACACCGTCCGTGGCGGCAACCGCCGCCCTGACGGTGGACTGGACCGGCGGAGCGGTCGGCCGGACGCTCGTGGTCCTGGCTGTCACGGCACTTTGCCTGCTCGCCGGACGTCGACGGCTGGCCGCCACCGCCTTGGTCGGCACGATCCTGACCAGCGTGCTGGCGACGATCCTCAAGGTCGTCATAGGCCGGCGGATCCACGACGATTTCCTCTCCTACCCCAGCGGCCACACTGCGGCCGCGACAGCGATCGGTGTGGTGCTGGGCCTGCTGCTGGCCGACCTGCTGAGAGTCGGCCGACTCCTCGGTGCGTCGATGGTGCTCGGACTCGCCGTCGCCGGCGGGGCTGTGATGGCCTGGGCCCAGATCGACCTGACCGCGCACTACCCCACCGACACCATCGGCGGCTTCGGCAGCGCGCTGCTGGTGATCCCGGCGACGGCTCTGCTGGTCGACAAGCTTGCCGAGAGCCGGCGTACGTCGCTGCCGGGGTGAGCGGACCTTAGTGGTCGGCACCGGAAGTTCGCCGCATACCCCGACGAACTTCCGGTGCAGACCACTTCAGGCGTACTTGCGGAAGACGGGTCGTACCGGCCGCCCGCCCATCCACGATCGCGGGTCCTCCGCATCGAGCGCCATCCGGTAGACGGCACAGGCCCGGGCGACCACCTCGACGGTCCGGTCGATGTCCTGGTCGGTCAGGGCGCTGCTGACGACGAACGACGGACCGAGGACTCCGCCGAGGACCAACTCGCGCAGGAAGAGCGTCCGGTACTCCTGCGACGGCTGGAGCAACTCATCGAGGGTGGCGAAGACCAGGTTGGACGACCGGCCACGAACCACCACATGCTGCTCGACCCCGGCGGCCGCGGCCACCTGACGGACGCCGGCCGCGAGACGGTCGCCCAGCTCGTGCAACCGGGCTGCCACCCCCTCTTTCTCGTAGGTCTCCATCACCGCGATAGCGGCCGCCAGCGCATGTGACTCGGCTCCGTGGGTGGTCGACAAGATGAAGACCCGCTCGGCGGAGTGACGCAGTCCGCCGCGCTCCATCAGGTCACGGCGGCCGGCCAGAGCCGAGACGGCGAACCCGTTGCCGAGTGCCTTGCCGAACGTGGACAGGTCTGGCGTCACGCCGTACATGCCCTGGGCACCGGCCTCCGACCAGCGGAACCCGGTGATCATCTCGTCGAACACGAGCAGGCAGCCGTACCGGTGCGCCAGGTCCCGCAGGCCGGCGAGGTATCCCTCCGGCGGGTCGTGCTGACCGGCCGCCTCGAGGATCAGGCAGCTGATCTGGCCGTCGTGGCGGCGCAGCAGCTCCTCGGTCGCCGGCAGGTCGCCGTACGGGAAGGTGACGGTGTGGTCGGAGGCCGGCGCGGGGATGCCGGCCGACATCGTGGTGGTGGTGATGAACCAGTCGTCGGTGGAGAAGAACGGCTGGTCGCCGCAGATCGCCACCAGCGGCCGACCGGTGACGGCGCGCGCAAGCCGGACGGCGGCGGTGGTCGCATCCGAGCCGTTCTTGGCGAACTTGACCATGTCGGCCGTCGGCACCGTCTCCAGGAACCGCTCGGCCGCCTGGAGCTCGATCACACCAGGGCGGACGAAGTTGCTGCCCAGCTCGAGCTGCCGGCGCACCGCCTCGACAACCCTGGGATGGACGTGACCGAGACTGACCGAGCGCAGCCCGGCGCCGTACTCGATGTACTCGTTGCCGTCGAGGTCCCACACATGGCTGCCCCGCCCGTGCGAGATGACCGGCGCCAGGCCCTCCGGGTATTGGTCCTCGCCCTTGGCGTAGGTGTGGGCACCACCCGGGATCAGCGTGTGCAGCCTCGCGTTCGCCGCTTCGGACAGCGGCAACTGCCGTGGTCGTCCGGTCATCGCAATCGCCTCGCAGTCGCGGCCAGCGGAAGCGCCGCACCGTCACGTGCCGAGGTGGTGCTGACCGGCAACGGCCACGGAATGGCCAGGTGCGGATCGTCGAACGCGATGGTGACGTCCTCGCTGGGGTCGTGCGGACGGTCGATCCGGTAGGAGACGTCGGCCGGCTCGGTCAGTGCCTGGAACCCGTGGGCGCAGCCGGCCGGCACGTACACCGTGACCTGGTTGTCACCGCTCAGCTCGAAGAACTCGACGCTGCGGTACGTCGGCGAAGCGGGACGCAGGTCGACGACAACGTCGAACACCGCGCCGTACGAGCACCGGACGAGCTTCGACTCGCCGGCTCCGGACCGCAGGTGCAGCCCGCGGATGACGCCCTTGGCGGAGCGCGA
>JAWWOY010000070.1:0-3310 GCA_033851195.1 Kribbellaceae bacterium
CCGAGTACGACAACACCCAGGACGACGCGAACCACATCCACTCGGTCTGGCGAGATCTCCGCAACGACTGGGGCCGCGACCTCCTAGCCGCCCACTACGCCCTCAGCCAGCACTAACCCCCCGATCATCGGTCCCTTGGTTCCCGGCGTGTCGCCTTTCATCGGTCCCTTGCGACCAATCGCCGTGAGCAGGCGCCTGCGGCTCGATCCCGGTCGATGTCCCCTGTCGTCCGGTAGGAGCGCCGGACCAGCGAACGCCGTGCGGATGCCGCGGTCGAGAAGGGGGTGTCCTTTGAGCCTGAAGTACAAGGAGGGTTTGACCGCCGCGCAGGTCGGCCATGATCGGTCTATGGCGCTACGAACGAAGGCACACTGGTTCGGGGTCGCGCTCAACGCGCCGGATCCCCAGGAACTCGGCCGGTTCTACGAGCGTCTGCTCGGCTGGAAGATCTACGCCGACGAGCCGAACTGGGTGACGCTGGCCCCGTCGGAGGACGCCGGGTACAACCTTTCGTTTCAGCGGGAGGAGAGGTACGTCCGTCCCGTCTGGCCGGCCGAGGAAGACAAGCAGCAGATGCAGCTGCACCTGGACCTGGAGGTGGACGACCTGGACCAGGCCGTCGCTTACGCGATCGATGCCGGCGCTGAGCTGGCGGCCTACCAGCCACAGGACACCGTGCGCGTGATGCTTGATCCGGCGGGTCACCCGTTCTGCCTGTACATCGAAGAGTCCGCCGCTCAGTCTGACGACGGCTGATCAGACCAGCACGGATCCCGCCGTCGACGGCCGACGGTTCCGGCGGCATCGGGTGGTCGATCGGTGACCGCCGGATTGCTGCAAGCGTCGGGGAACCTCGCACCGTCACAGACGATCGAGTACATCCGGCAGCTGCTGATCACCAGCCAGATCCTGCCACCGCGAGACCTCGACCAGCGCGGCGTCGACCTGACCGACTGCACCCGACGAGCGGACCCTGCACCTCCGCAACGTCCTCCTGCACGACCAGCTGCCGATGCACTACCCCCTCATCGCCGCCGGCTGCTCCCAGTCAGCCCGAGTTGCGTTGCCTAAGCAATCGGGGATATGCCCTACCCGCACCCCAATAGGCCCTGCCAGACGAACCGGCAGCGGGGAGATCGACCGCCGCGATCCCCCAGGTCGTCGAAGGCAAGGCCCGACCGGTCAACTCCGCGCGGTTGGATAGCTCGCCTTACCAGCTTGTTCCGGGACGGCTCCAAGCTACAACCGCAGCGCGCAGGTGTTCCTGGACCGGGTCTGACCGCTTCGCCACTCAGGGCATCGGATTGCTGGACGTGGGTTTGTCGCTCAGCAGTTCGATCCGCCTGCGAAGACGCCGAGGTGAATACCACTGGCCGATCAGTGCGACTGTCCAGCCGAGCGCTAGCAGGATGTACCAGCGCGAGGCTCCGATGATGGTGTTAACCACTGCTAGGGCCAGGTTCAAACCGAACACGAGCACAATAAACTTCTGATGCCGGCGGAGCCTGTCGAGCTGGCGGCCGGCCAGCTGGGCGGCTACAGCCCGGATCTCAGGGCTGCCCGGTACTGGGCCGCTCCACGCGGCGCGCTGTGCGGCTCGCCAGTCGCTTTGCGGAATCGTTTCGAGCGCGAGGCGATGCTCGCGTCGCTGCTTGTTGGTGGCGAACGTCATCGCGGTGCCGAAGAGGAGCGCCAAAATCACGCTAGCGACAAGCGTGAACGTCGTGGTTTCGCCCGAAATCTTGATGGACACGCCCATCCCTGCCCCGAAGGGCACCCCGAAGATGAGGACCATCGCCCAACTGGACGCCTTGATCAGATACGCGCGCATCGGGCCATCATCTACCCGCTGAGGACCATCGGTAGTAACCGTTGCACCGGAAGGGCGGAGTTCGGCTCGGCCGACGTCAGCACCGGCGGCAAGTCAATGCCCTGATCACGCAAGTTGGGACCGATGAATGGCGACACGCCGGGTAACTACGGACCGATGATCGGAGGTGGGGGTAGGGGTGGGTACGGTGGGCGGGTTGTCGACGGGTGTGCAGGAACCCGGTGTGAGTCCGGGACGGTCCCGCCACTGTGACCAGGTGCTCCAGAGCGCTTGGAAGTCAGGAACTGCTGCCGTCGTACCTGCCACCTGGGGCGTGGACACCCCGAGGAAGGACCGGACTCGCATGCCCGCGAACCTTTTGTTGCTCTCCACGGCGGATACCGATCTGCTTGCCGCTTCTCAGGCCGATGTCGGCTGGAGGGTTGCCAATCCGGCTCGGGTCGGGCTTAACTCGGTTCCTCCTCTGCTTGACGGCGTCGAGGTCATTGTGGTCCGCCTTTTGGGGGGCCGCCGCGCCTGGGAGGAGGGCCTCGACGCCGTCACCTCCTCCGGTATCCCGACCGTCGTCCTCAGTGGTGAGGCTGCGCCCGACGCCGAGTTGATGTCCCTGTCGACCGTGCCTGCCGGCGCGGTCACCGAGGCTCTGGCCTACCTCCGCGAAGGCGGCTCGGAGAACCTGGCGAATCTGGCCGGCTTCCTGCGGGACACCCTGCTGCTGACTGGTGAGGCGTTCGACCCGCCGCGCTCGTTGCCGACGTACGGCGTGCGGGCGGGCAGGACGATCACCGACGACGACCGGCCGGTGGTCGGGATCGTCTACTACCGTGCGCACGAAATCTCGGGCAACACCGCGTTCGTGGATGCGCTGGCGGAGGCCGTCGAGGCTGCCGGCGCTCAGCCGTTACCGGTGTTCTGCGGCACGCTGCGCGGGCTGGACCCGTCGAGTGACGAGAACGCTGAGCTCTTCGCCCTGCTGGAGAAGTGCGACGTCCTGGTGACGACGCTGCTTGCGGCGGGCGGCACTATCGCTGCCGATGCGAGCGCAGGCGGAGCCGACGACGCGTGGGATGCCGGTGCGTTGGCTTCGCTGGACATTCCGCTGATCCAAGGCCTCGCACTGACCTCGACGCGTGAGCAGTGGATGGACAGCGACGCGGCGATCAGCCCACTGGACGCAGCCACCCAGGTGGCGATTCCGGAATTCGACGGCCGGCTGATAGCCATCCCGTTCTCGTTCAAGGCGTACGACGCCGAGGGCATCGCCAGCTACGAGCCCGATCTCGAAAGATGCGCAAGGCTTGCCGGGATCGCGGTCGCGCAAGCCCGGCTGAGGCACGTCGAGCCCAAGGACAAGAAGCTAGCGCTGGTCCTGTCGTCGTACCCGACGAAGCACGCGCGGATCGGCAACGCGGTCGGCCTGGACACCCCGGCCAGCGCGGTGGTCATCCTCGGCAAGCTGCAGGAAGCCGGGTACGACCT
>JAWWOY010000075.1:0-7327 GCA_033851195.1 Kribbellaceae bacterium
TCAGCTCGCCGGCCTCCATCCGTTCGACATCCAGGATGTCGTTGATCAGCCGGACGAGGCGCTCGGAGCTTGCCACCGCGATCTCGGTCATACGTTGCGCCTTGTCGGTCAGCTGGCCCAGCGCACCCCCGGCGAGCAGACCCAACGCTCCCCGGATCGAGGTGAGAGGCGTGCGCAACTCGTGGCTGATCACCGACACGAACTCATCCTTCATCCGGTCCACCGCCCGCTGCTCGGTGACGTCCTGCACAGTGCCGGCCACCCGCACCGACCGGCCGGACTCGTCGAGCGTCGCCGTGGCACGGCTGTGGACGTCGCGAACGCGGCCGTCCGCGCGCACCACTCGGTATATGCCGTCGGTCGGCTTGCCAGCCGCTATAGCGCGCTCGAACGTCTCACGTACTCGCTGGCGGTCCTCTGGATGAACATGGTCCCACCACAGTTCGACTGACACCGGGCCGTCCTGCGGGACGAGGCCGAGGATCCTGAAGAGCTCGTCGCTGAACTGCGCCTCATCGGTCTGCGGATCGGCCTCCCAGCTGCCGACATGCGCCAGTTCCTGCGCCGCATCGAGCCGGGCGCTACCGGCCGCGCGCTCGGCGGCGCTCCCCCGCAACCGGGTCAGCAGCCGGTTGTTGGTCGTTCCCAGTCGATTGAGCATCACGGCCAAGCTGAACAACGCGGCGATCGCGCCGATGCCTACGCCGACAACGCCGCGCTCGCCCTGCGTCTCAGCACGCCTGGCGCGGGCATCCGCCTTCGTAGCGGCATCGGAGAACAGGTTGGTGAGTGACTCCTGTGTAGCTTCAAACTGGTGATACTTCCGCTCGAAGGTCGGCAGCTGAGCTAACGCGGCGGCGGGGTCGCTGAACGCCAGCGGCACCAACAGGATCGCCTGGTCCATGTAGCTGCTCAGCGGTTCGCCTGCATGCTGCACGGCCCGGTCAAGGTCGCTTGACACTCCCCGTGTCTGGGCCAGGCTGGACCTCAGCCCCTCGACGTGTTCGGTGACGTGGGCCACGACATCACGCCGGCTCTCCACGCCGTGGCCGCCGCCCGCCAGCAGCGCGCTGAGCACGTCGGCGCGGATCTCGTCGTGCCAAAGGTCGGCCTGGATCTGGAAACGCTGCGCCGTCCGGACTCGGGAAGCCTCGGCGCTCGCTTGGCCGCTGCGGACAAAACCCACAAGTGCGGTGAAGACGATCAGCAGCGGAAGGATGACGGTTAGCGCACCGATCACGATGAGGTTCCGACGCAGGGCCAAGGGGCGGCGCCCGTCCGCTGCGTCGTACGCACCTGGCTCACCAGGCGCTGCGTGCACGGATGGTTTCATTCTGCCGGTCACTGATAGCTCCCCAAGTCGGGCGGCGCCGTTCAGCACCGTCCCGTTCGGGTTCTCACCGACTGGCCCCGGCAGGCCGCTACCTCAGGTCGCATCTGAGCGACTCGTGGACCCTCCCACCGATCACTCCACGCTACCACTCAGTCGCGCTTCGTGCTGGGCGCGTAACGGCTTCTCGGCCGGCACGAGTGCGGGGCCGCCTGTACGTTCAGTGATACCTGTGTGACTATGGGTGAAGGACCTGGCGCTGTCCGCGTCTAAGGCGAACGATTCTGGTCAGGCGGTCAGCGAGGGGCGACTACTCAGACGCCAACACCAGCGCCCGCCAACTCGCATTGCGAGCAGCGGAAGCATCCGCATTTCATTCGTTGACCCGACTGACTTGCGCCTCAGGCCTCCGCGGCGTTCTGGCCGTTTGTCGTCACCTTCGGCCCCGTCGAACGCTCCGCCATGGCTGGCTGCGGCTGAGGGCGACAACAACTACCAGTGGCCGGCAGAAGTCGAAGTTGAACGGGGTTGCATGTCTCGAATTCCAGTGTCCAAGTGGAGAGCCTTCCGGACGGCGGCGATCGCCTGTGCCGTGATCGGCGTGGCGCTGGCCGGATACGATCTGACCAACCTCGGCAGCCTACAGACCCAGCGTGCGGTGACCAATGCGGGATTCGTGGTGTTCTCCGCGTTCGCGGCAGTCGCGTGTTTCCGTGCGGCACGGTTGCGGATCGTGGGAAGGCAGTTGCCCTGGTGGTTGCTGGGCGGCGCAGCGAGTTGTTATGCCATCGGCAACACGATCTGGTTCTACTTCCAGGTAATCACCCCGGAGACGCAGGACTATCCCGGTCCCGCCGATGTCTTCTACGTCGCCGTGGTGCCGTTCGCGGTTGCCGCGATGCTCACGCTGCCCAGTCAGAAGCTGTCGGTCGCGGCTCGGGTGCGAGCGATCGCAGACGGCCTCATCCTCGGCGCGGCCTTGTTGTTCATCAGCTGGATCCTGGTCGTCGGGCCGCTGCTGGCACAGTTGGGCGAGGTCAGCTGGATCTATCTGGCCGTGTACATGTACTACCCCTTGACCGACATCGTGCTCATTTCGATCGCCAGCGGACTGGCCGTGCGGGCGGCAGGCCGCGAGCGGGTGCCGATGCTCTTGGTGGCCGTCGGTTTCGGGGCGATCGCGTTCGCCGACACCGGCATCGGTTATCTCGCATTGGAGGGCAAGGAGGCAGCCGGAAGCGGCCTGGAACTCGGGTGGACCTACGGATACATGCTGCTGGGGCTGGCAGCATTGACGCCGTTGTGGCCGGACGTCCACGACAAGCGCGCTGATCCGCGGGCGTTGGTCCGTGAACTCCTGCCGTACGCTCCGGTCGGGCTGGTTCTGGTCCTCGCCGCGAGTGCCCCCTCGCGACTCACCGACGGCGTGCTCGACGGCCTCCTGGCCACCATGGTGGTCCTGCTGCTTGCCCGGCACATGCTCACGCTGGTCGACAACATCCGGCTGACCGGCCATCTCGAGGATCTGGTCAGCCAGCGCACGCAGGAACTGGAGCAGCTCACCCGCCGCAACGAGTCGATCCTGGACGGCGCCGCGGAGGGCATCGTCGGCTTGGACCGATCCGGACAGCTCACTTTCGCCAACCCGGCCGCCGCTGCGTTGCTCGGGCGCTCTCCCGGCGAACTGCCCGGACGCAAGTTCCACGAACTGACAGCGCCCCGCAACGCCGACGGCGACCTTGTCCCAGCAGTCCTTGATCCGGTGTCAGGCGCTTTGGCGGACGGGCAGATCCGAGCCGTCGCGGACGGGACCTACCGGCGCGCTGATGGCGCGGACTTCTCCGTCGAGCTCACGGTCGCTCCCATTCACGACGCCGAGGAGGTCACCGGCGCGGTATTGATATTCCGGGATGTGACCGAGCGCCGGGCGATCGACCGGATGAAGGACGAATTCGTCTCGGTGGTCAGCCACGAACTGCGGACCCCGCTCACCTCTGTGCGGGGCGCGTTGGGTCTGCTGGAAGGTGGTCTGCTGCATGACTCCCAGCCCAAGGCGCAACGGATGCTGCACATCGCGGTGGAGTCGACTGATCGGCTGATCCGGCTGATCAACGACATCCTCGACGTTGAGCGGATCTCCTCCGGCAAGGTCGTCCTGCGCCGGCAGGCCTGGTCCGCCGCCGATCTCATCGACCGCGCAGTGGCGGAGATGAGCGGGTTCGCCGCCCAGCCCCAGGTTGAGGTGAAGGTGGGCATCGCGAGCGGAGTAGTCCTGGCGGACGCGGACCACATCGTTCAGACGATTACCAACCTGCTCTCCAACGCGATCAAGTTCTCCCCAGCGAACGGCATTGTCCGGATCACCGCCGAAGGGCTCGACGATGAGGTGCTGTTCGATGTCAGCGACCAGGGTCCCGGCATCCCGGCCGATCAGCTCGAGAGCATCTTCAGGCGTTTCGCCCAGGTGGACGCCTCGGACACCCGCGAGAAGCAGGGAACCGGTCTCGGCTTGGCGATCTGCCGCGGCATCGTCGAGCAGCACGGCGGCCGGATCTGGGCCGAGAACCGGCCGGGCGGGGGTGCCACCTTCCAGTTCACGCTGCCCATTGCGGCCACCTCAGCGCAGCGACGGCCTGACGATGACCGACCGGCCTCCACCGTGCTGGTGTGCGAGGACGACCCCCGGGCCTGCTCCGTGATCAGCGAATTCCTCGACCTGCACGGGTACTCGATGGTCACCGCGACGGCGAGGGACGTACTGGCGGTGGCGGCTCAGCAGCAGCCTGCCGCCGTTCTGATTGACCTGGCCCTGCATGGTCCGGACAGCTGGACGGTCATCGCCGCTCTCGGCGCCGACGAACGGACCCACGACATACCGGTCGTGATCGTCAGCGGTGCCGAACCGGACCCGGCTGCGCCGGAAGTAGCGGCATGGCTGACCAAACCCCTCGACGTCGCCGTCCTGATGTCGGCGCTGGGAGGCTCCGTCGCGGACGGCGGGGCCCGGCCCTGTGTCCTGGTGGTCGAGGACGACCCGGCCCTCGCACAGGTCCTGGTCGCGCTGTTCGCCGAGCATCAGGTGACGGCAGTGCCTGCGCACACCGCCCGGGACGCGCTCCGGCTCAGCCGCAACCTCGCACCCGGGCTGCTGCTGCTGGATCTGCTCCTGCCTGACGTTGACGGCTTCGCGCTGGTGGATTGGTTGCGCCAGGATCCCCGATTGTGTCGTGTCCCGTTGGTCGTCTACAGCGCCCTGGATCTCGACGAGGACGACAAACAGCGACTGCGGTTGGGCCCCACCGAGTTCTTCACCAAGGCGAGGACGAACCCGCAAGAGGTCGAACGTCGAGTACTGGAACTGCTCGACGCCGTAGTCACCGGAGCCACGAGGTGACCCGGCGCGTGCTGATCGTGGACGACGACAAGACCATCCAGGAGGTCGCCCAGATGTGCCTCGAACTGGTAGCCGGCTGGAAGGTGGAGGTCGCCTCCAGCGGCCTCGAGGCGTTGCGACTCGCCGCGGCCGACCCACCCGACGCCATCATCCTGGACGTGATGATGCCGTCGATGGACGGCCCCACCACCTTCGCCAGGTTGCAGGCCGACGTACGGACCCGCAGCGTGCCGGTCGTCTTGCTCACGGCCAAGGTGCAACCCGCGGAGCGACGGTACTGGGAGCAACTCGGCGTCGCGGGCGTCCTCGCCAAACCATTCGACCCGCTCCGGCTGCCCGGGCAGATCGCCGACCTGCTGGGGTGGGTTCAATGATTCAGCCCGAGGCCGGCGACGTCACCGAGCAGGTTCAAGAGCAACTGCGGGCGGTCTACGAGCAGGCCCGGATGACCTTCGCCGAGAATCTGACCGCGATCGATCAGGCCGTCAGTGACCTGGCGGCCGGCACCCTGACCGAGTCGGTCAGGTCCGCCGCACAACGCGCCGCCCACCAGCTCGCCGGCGCGGCCGGAACAGTCGGCTTCTCCGAGGCCACGGCACCGGCCCGCCAGCTCGAGGACGCGTTCGCCGGCGAGCCGCACCCGGGCCTCGCCGACCTCGTGGCGATCGAAGCGGCCGCACTGCGCGAGATCCTGTTCCTGGGCGGGCTTCCCATGACACCCATACCGGCACTACAGCGCGCGGCCCGGGTCCTTGCTGTGCATGCTCCCGACGACCTCTACGCAAGGATCCGCTCGACGGCGGCGCCGCGCGGCCTCGGCATCACTCGCGACCCGATGGGAGCCGACATCGAGGCAGCCGTCGTAGACCTCGCCGAGCGGAACGCTCACAGCCTCATCCGCGGCTACGCCGACCGGCAACCGTCGGTTCCGATCCTCGCCCTCGCTGACACCGCATCTCTCACCGATCGCGTGCGGGCTGCCAGTGCGGGCGCATCCCTGCTGCTGCCTCGCACCGGCGCGCTCATCGACCTCGTCATCGCGGCAGAGTCACTCGCCAAGCAGCGCAGGCAGCGCCACTTCCGGATTCTTACGGTCGACGACGACCCCGTCATCCTTGCGGCGCTGCCGGTCGTGCTCGCCGGGGAGCCGGTCGACGTCACCACCCTCGGCGACGCGCGTCAGTTCTGGGCGACGCTCGAGCGCACCGGGCCGGATCTCGTCGTACTGGACCTGGACATGCCGCATCTGGGCGGGATAGAGCTGTGCCGGATCATCCGGACCGACCCCCGGTGGTCAACCCTGCCCGTCCTGTTCCTGACGGCGACAACCGATCCGGCCACCGTCGACGACATCTTCGCCGCCGGAGCCGACGACTACGTCAGCAAGCCGCTGGTGGGCTCAGTAGTACGGGCCCGGATCCGCAACCGGCTCGACCGCGCGGCGCTTTACCGGCGGCTCGCGGACACGGACCCGCTGACGGGCCTGATCAACCGCCGACGGCTGGAGGTCGACTTCGACCGCCTGTCCGCGCTCGCCCGCCGCCACAACCAGCCGCTCTCACTGGCGCTCCTCGACCTCGACCACTTCAAGCGCGTCAACGACACCCACGGCCACGGTATCGGCGACCTGGTGCTGCGCCGGCTCGCCGACCATCTCACCAAGGAGTACCGGGGCGAGGACGTCGTCGCCCGGTGGGGTGGTGAGGAGTTCGCGATCCTGACCTTCGGGATGTCCGCGGCGGACGCGGCCCAGCGACTCAGCGACATCCTCGACGCGGTCCGTCTAACGCCGATCGACCTCCCGGAGCCGGCGCGGTCATCGCTGAGCATCAGCTTCAGCGCCGGGGTTGCCGAACTCGATCACCACGGCGACGATCTCCACTCGCTGACCAGGGCCGCCGATGCCGCGATGTATCGCGCCAAGCGGTGGGGGCGAGGGCGAGTACTCAAAGCCAACGATGACATCGCTCAGATCCCTGCCGAGCAGAGTCATTCGATCGAGCAGCCACCGCGCCTCGATCCCGCGATCCAGGCCTATTACTCGACCCTGGTCGAACGCGAGCGACTCGCCATGAGCCCCCAGGGCCGGCTCGAACTGGTGCGCACCCAGGAACTGCTCACGCGCACGCTCCCGCCGGCACCCGCGCGGATCCTCGACGTCGGCGGCGGCACCGGCGTGTACGCCCAGTGGTTGGCTGCGGCCGGCTACCAGGTGCACCTGATCGATGCCGTTCCCGAGCATGTCTCGGAGGCGCTCGAGGACAGCTCAGCCTTCACTGCCTCCATCGGCGATGCGCGAAAACTCGACCAGCCGGACAACTCCGCCGACGCGGTGCTGCTGCTCGGCCCCCTCTATCACCTGGTCGACCGCGAGGACCGCCTCCAGGCACTGCGCGAAGCACGCCGCGTCCTCCGCCCCGGCGGCATCCTGGCCGCCGCCGTCGTCAGCCGGCATTCCGCGCTTCTCGCCTTCGCAAGCCGTGGCGAGCTCGACCCCGCTCGCCGCGACATGGCCCTCGCCACCCTCGCCCACGGACGACACGATCCAACTCTCAGCTTCACCACCGCCTTCTTCCACACCCCGGAGGAGACCCTCACAGAAC
>JAWWOY010000186.1:0-5322 GCA_033851195.1 Kribbellaceae bacterium
GCCTCAACACGCCGCTCCACCGCCACCTACCGCCTCAACACGCCGATTTCTCTCGATCGGTACGGCGTGTTCGCGCGGCAAGTCGCACTACCACGGCAAGTCGAGGCGGGAAGTGGCCCAGCCCTTGCACCCATCGGGACCGCGACCGTCATCCGCCACCGTGCGGCTGGTCCCGCACTCCCGCCCCAACGCGCCAGGGACCTACTGCCTCGACACGCCGGCATCGGCGACTCCCCGGCCCCAACACGCCGGGGCGTCAGCGACTCCCCGCCCCAACGCGCCGGGGCGTCAGCGACTCCTCGCCTCGACACGCCGCTCCACCGCCACCTACCGCCTCAACACGCCGATTTCCCTCGGGCGGATTCAAGCGGTCAGTGCACCAGTGGGTGGGGTGAAGGGTTCTGAGAGTAGCTGGTCGAGGACCTCGGCGGGGCTGAGCCAGTCGTGGCGTTTGCGGGGTCGGTTGTTGACCGGCTTGACGTGGATGCTGGTGATCTCGCCGACCAGTTCGATCTGGCGGCGGCGCGTCATCAACTCGGGCGGTCAGCTCGTAGGCCTGGCCGTCGTGCTCGCAGCCAGGGCCGTCGAGCAGGACCTGCTGAGTGCGTCGGGGCGGGTACGAGGCCTGGATGAGGCGAGCGACACTGGAATCGTGGCAAACAGTTTGCTGCTTGTTGATGACGAGCCGCGGATCAGGCGGGTGCTCCGCCTTGCGCTGGAGGACGAGGGCTACCAGGTGTTCGAGGCAGCCAACGGCCTGGATGCACTGACCGCCTTGCGCCGCGACACGCCGGACGTCGTACTGCTGGATCTGATGCTGCCGGACCGGGACGGATTCGCGGTCTGCCGGGAGATCCGCCGGACCAGCGACGTACCGGTGATCATGGTGACCGCCCGGGCGGACAGCCACGACGTGGTGGCCGGGCTGGAAGCGGGCGCCGACGACTACGTGACCAAGCCGTTGGTCGCGAAGGAGTTGTCGGCCCGGATCCGCGCCCTGCTGCGCCGGGTGGAGCCGCTGTCGAACCCGAATTCGCAGCGGTTCGCCATCGGCGATCTGGAGATCAGCGTCGCGGAGGCGGAGGTGGCCCGCGACGGGGTCCCGATCGCGCTGACCCGGACGGAGTTCAAGTTGCTGGTCGAATTGGCCGGCGCCGACGGCAAGGTCTGCAGCCGGGAGCAGTTGCTGTCCAAGATCTGGGGCTATGGCTACTTCGGTGACAGCCGGATCGTCGACGTCCATATGCGGCGGCTACGGCTGAAGATCGAGCGCGACCCGGCCAGCCCGAAACACCTCGTCACGGCTCGGGGCCTCGGCTACCGCCTGGTGACTTAGTTGCCCACTCTTTCCAGACTCCGCTTCCGGCAGCGTTTCGGGTTGCGGGACCGGGTGATGCTGGCCTACGGACTGCTCGCGCTGGGCCTCTCGGTGGTGCTCGCGATGGTCACCTGGACCGTGGTGTCGGGGTCCTTGATCGACCAGCGGATCTCCTCGGCGATCGTCCAGACCTCGGACAACGCGGCCGTCCTGGAGATCGGACTGGCTGACCCGCAGCCGGCTGTTGTGAAGCTCCTCGGCGGCCTGCCCTCGACCGATTCGGCGGCCTCGATGGTCATTTTCGGCGGGAAATGGTTCTCCTCCTCAGCTGTCGGCGGGCCTGACCAGCTGCCGCCGGACTTCGTTGCGACGGTCCGTGCCGGCAGCCAGGCTCACCGCCGGCTCGAGGTTGCCGGCCAGCAGGTCCTTGCTGTGGGCATGCCACTTACCAAACCGGGGGACGCCTTGGTCGAGTTACACTCGCTGGCCGGCCTGGACGGGACGCTCAGGACTCTTTCGATCACGCTCGCCCTGGCCGCGCTCGTGACGGCGGCGCTGGGCCTGGCTGTCGGCCGGCTGGCCAGCACGCTCGCCCTGCGGCCCCTCGCCGAGCTCACCCAGGTCGGAGCCGCGGTCGCACGCGGCCAGCTCAATGCCCGGCTCGATGCCGAGAATGACCCGGACCTCGGCGGGTTGGCCCGTTCGTTCAATCAGACCGCCGCCACGCTCGAGAAGCGGGTCGCGGCCGACGCCCGGTTCGCGGGCGATATCAGTCACGAGCTCCGGACGCCGCTGACGACCATGCTCAACTCGATGCAGGTGATCCAGCATCGGCGATCGGAGGTGCCGCCGGCGGTCCGCGAACCGCTCGACCTGCTGGCCGACGACCTGGAACGGTTCCGCCGACTGGTGCTCGACCTGCTGGAGATCTCCCGGCACGACGGCGGCGACGAAGGCAGCCGGGAGATTGTCCGGATCTCCGACCTGGTCCGGGCCGCCGCTGACGCAACGGCCGGTCGACCGGTCACCGTGGTCGAGCCGGACGCCGCCGGCCTGACGCTGCAAGCGGACAAACGTCGGCTCGAACGAGTGATCGCCAACCTGGTCGATAACGCGGAAGACCACGGCGGCGGCTGCAAGGACGTCACAGTCAGCAGCGGCGGTCTCGGAGTCATCGTGTACGTCGACGACGCGGGCCCGGGCGTTCCTCCCGACAACCGTGACCGCATCTTCGAACGCTTTGGGCGAGGCGCCACCGAGTTGGATCGGCAAGGCATCGGCCTGGGCCTGGCGATCGTGGCGAGCCATGTCCAATGGCACGGTGGCACGATCCGGGTCGAGGACCGCCCAGGCGGGGGCGCCCGCTTCATCGTCGAACTCCCCGCGAAACCAGCCTGACTCGGTTACCCTAAGCGCATGTCTACGCCCCGCATTTCCTAGCTCGAGGACCCGCTTACACGCCACCCGTGTGTCCTCTAGCTATTCCGGAGCGTAATCCCATGATCACCGTTCGCGGTGTCGACATACGTGTCGGCGCCCACCTTCTGCTGTCCAACCTCTCCTTCCACGTCAGTCCCGGCGACCGCATCGGCCTCGTCGGCCGAAACGGCGCGGGTAAGACGACCTTGATGAAGATCCTGGCCGGCGAGGATCGCCCAGCCGCCGGGTCGGTCGCCGCCACCGGGTCGATCGGCTACCTGCCGCAGGACCCGCGTGCGGCGGACCCAGCCACCAAGGTCACCGACCGGATCCTCTCCGCCCGCGGCTTGGACCAGGCGGTCCGCGCGCTGCACGCAGCCGAGGCCGCGATGGCGCAGGCCAAGGGACCAGCCGCTCAGGAGCGGGCGATGAACGCCTACGCCCGGGCCGAGGCGCAGTTCCAAGCCGGTGGCGGATACGCCGCCGAGGCAGAGGCGGCTCGGGTCGCTTCCGGGGTAGGCCTGCCCACTCGTGCTCTGGACCAGCCGGTCGGTGCGTTGTCCGGAGGGCAGCGACGCCGGGTGGAGCTTGCTCGCATCCTCTTCGCCGATCACGGCACGCTGCTGCTGGACGAACCCACCAACCACCTCGACGCAGATTCGGTGGCCTGGTTGCGCACGTTCCTCGCTGCGCATCAAGGTGGTCTGGTGGTGATCAGCCACGACACCGGACTGCTGGCTGACACCGTCAACCGGGTGTTCCACCTCGATCCGCAGCGCGCCACGATCGAGATCCACAACACCGGCTGGCGGCCGTACCTGACCCAGCGAGCGACCGACGAGCGGCGCCGGGCCAGGGAGCGCGCCAACGCCGAACGCAAGGCAGCCGCCCTGCACACCCAGGCGGACAAGATGCGCTCGCACGTTTCGACGGCGGTCGCGGCGAAGAACATGGCCCGCAGGGCGGACCGGCTCCTCGCCGACCTCGACCCAGTACGACGAACCGAGAAAGTGGCTCGGATCCGGCTCCCCGAGCCGGCACCGAGTGGTCGGACCCCGCTGGGCGCCATCAGCCTGGCCAAGGCCTATGGGGATCACCAGGTGTTGTCCGGGGTGGACCTGGCTGTAGACAGGGGGAGCCGGCTGGTCATCCTCGGCTTCAACGGCGCGGGCAAGACCACGCTGCTGCGGCTCCTGGCCGGGCGCGAACGTCCCGACTCGGGTCGGGTGGTGCACGGACACGGGCTGCGGCTGGGCTACTTCGCCCAGGAACATGACACGCTCGACCTTGCGAGCACAGTGCGGCAGAACCTGGTGTCCGCGGCGCCGCAGTTGACCGATGGTGACGCGCGGCGTGTGCTCGGCGCATTCCTCTTCAGCGGGGACGATGCCGACAAGCCGGCGCGGGTGCTCTCCGGTGGCGAGAAGACCCGATTGGCCTTGGCAGGTCTGGTCCACTCCGGTGCGAACGTGCTGCTGCTCGACGAGCCGACGAACAACCTCGACCCGGCCTCCCGCGGCGAAGTGCTCGCGGCCGTCGGCAGCTACCCGGGCGCGATCGTGATGGTCACGCACGACGAGGGCGCCATCGAGGCGCTGCGCCCGGATCGGGTTCTGCTGCTCCCGGACGGCACCGAAGACCTGTGGAGCGCGGACTACCTGGACCTGGCGTCGCTCGCGTGAAACAGAAAGTCCCGGCCGCACCGATTCCTTTCAGGGTGCGGCCGGGTCTGCCTTCTCGACGGGTTCGAAATCACCAGGAGGAGCGAGTATGACCATGAACGACGTGGTGGCAGTCTTACCCGATCAGGACCAAGGAGCGGCGATGCCGGCATCCGAGGAGTTCGTCAGGCTGACCGAGCGGTTCCGGCGCGAGTTGCTGGCCCACTGCTACCGGATGGTCGGCTCGGCGGATGATGCCGAGGACCTCGTTCAGGAGACCTATCTGCGGGCCTGGCGCTCGTTCGGTGGCTTCGAGGGTCGGTCGTCGATCCGGACCTGGCTCTACCGGATCGCGACCAACACCTGTCTCACGGCACTCCAGCACCGGGACCGGCGGTTCGTGCCGTCCGGTCTCGGCGCCCCGAGCGACGATCCGTACGCGCCGATGGAGCCGGCCGATCCGGGGATCAGCTGGGTGCAGCCGATCCCCGACGCGTTGGTGAGCACCGATCCCGCCGAGATCGTCGCGTCGCGCAACAACCTGCGGCTGGCCTTGATCGTCAGCCTTCAGTACCTACCTGCCCGGCAACGGGCAGTACTGCTCCTGCGCGAGGTGCTCGCCTTCCCGGCGGCCACTGTTGCCGAGATGCTCGATACCACCACGGCAGCGGTCAAGAGCAGCCTGCAACGCGCTCGCGCCAAACTCGGCGAGCTGGCTGCGGAAGGGGACCAGATCACCGAGCCCGCGGACAAGCAGGCGCAGGCGCTACTCGATCAGTACATCTCGGCTTTCGAGAATGCCGATGCGGCAGCCCTGGAACAGGCGCTCCGTACCGACGCCGCGCTCGAGTTGGCGGGGGTGAGTACCTGGTTCGCCGGCCGGCAGACCTGCATCCCATACCTCGCCGCCCAAGTCCTCACGAC
>JAWWOY010000210.1:0-11203 GCA_033851195.1 Kribbellaceae bacterium
AGGCGAGGCGGAACGGGGTACTGGTCTGCATCGCGTCCGGCGCCTCGAAGGTGCGGACACCGGTCGCGTAGAACTCGGTCTCGCCGCCATGTCTGACGCCGGCGACGATGCCGGGAGCCCACCCGGAGGCCGCCATCGTGTCGAGGGAGCGCCAGACAGGATCAAACTTCGGCATTGTCTTCCTACCTCCGTCAGCACCGGCGTCAACTACGACGCCACAGTATCGGCGGTGTGGTCCCACGGGGGATCAGGGCAACGAGCCGGGTAGCCCGAAGGAAGCGAGGTGGTGGGGGCCGATGAAGGTGGTGAGCCCGGCGATCTGCTCGCCGCGCATGGTCATTACGGTGATTGACCAGCCGAGATGCGCGCCGGCCTCGTCGTTCCAGAGGTAGCAGCCCAGGGCGGGCTGGCCGTTCGCGCCGGTCGGAATGTGCCGCCAGGAACCGCATCCGGTCAACGGGACCTGCGTGGCGAAGTCGGTGACGGCCTCTATGCCGTGGTACCAGTGCGGCAGCGGGGGCATCGACCAGGTGACGTCCTCGGTGAGCAGTGCGACCAAGGTGTCGGCGTCGCCGCGTTCCAGCGCGGTGGAGTAGTCGGCGACGATCTCGCGCAGGCGCGCGTCGTCGAGCTGGCGCAGTGTCTGCTGCTGGGTGACGGAGGGAACTTTCTCGGCGACGATCCGGCGGGCCCGCTGCAGGGCGCTGTTCACCGACGCGGTCGAGGTGTCCATCGCGGTGGCGATCTCGGCGGCGGAGAAGCCGAGGACCTCGAAGAGCAGCAGTGCCGCCCGCTGGTTTCCCGGCAGGTGCTGCAACGCGGCGACGAACGCGAGCTCGACGGCTTCGCGCTGCTCGTACCGAGCGTCCGGACTGGCCGGACCGCTACTGAGGCCTGCATCGGGGTAGGGGCCTAGCCAGGCGACGTCAGCCAGCGGGGCGTCGCCGACCACGGCGCGGTTGCTGGATGGGCCGAGGTCGACGGGCAGCGCCCGCTTGCCGCGGTGTTCGACGGCGTCCAGGCAGGTGTGGGTGGCCACGGTATATAGCCACGAGCGCAGCGAACTGCGACCCTCGAAACGCGAGACCCCTTGCCAAGCTCGCAGCAGGGCGTCCTGCAGCGCATCGTCGGCGTCGTGGGTCGACCCGAGCATCCGGTAGCAGTGGGCGTGCAGCTCCCGACGCAGCGGCTCCACCAGGCGGGTGAACGCGCTGTCGTCCCCGCCGCGAGCCCGAGCAAGGTCGGCGCCATCCTCGGCCGGGGCGGTAGTCCCTGCGGGAATTTCGGTCACGACCGATGATTCTGCCTCACAGCGGGAGTCCTACCTCCGACCGAACATCCCCGGCCCCTACCAGGAGGACCTGATGAACCACACGTTGACCGTTCCCCCCACCATCGAGACGCTCCGGGTCCCCGACGCGCTGTTGCACTACGAGGTGCGGGGCCAGGGCCCTCTCGTCGTACTGGTGGGTGCCCCGATGGACGCCAGGTCCTTCGCGCCGCTGGCCGATCGGCTCGCCACCAACCACACCGTGCTCACCACGGACCCGCGGGGCATCAACCGCAGCACGGTCGACGACCCCGACCGGGACTCGACCCCGCAGCTGCGCGCCGACGACCTCGCCCGGCTCGTGACCCACCTCGACGCCGGCCCGGCCGTGGTTTTCGGCTCCAGCGGCGGCGCAGTCAGCGCCTTGGCCCTCGTACAGGCCCACCCGGAGCTGGTCCACACCGTGATCGCGCACGAACCCCCGCTGATAGAACTGCTCGACGACCGCGAGCAGCTCCTGGCGCAGACTGAGGGCATCGTCGCCACCCACCTGTCCGGCGACGTCACGGGGTCGTGGAGGAAGTTCTTGGCCCAGGCCAACATCGCCATGCCCGAGGCGGTGTTCGAGGTGATGTTCGGGGGCGACCGCGATCCGCAGCAGGCCGCAGACGAACTTCACTGGTTCGCGCACGAGCTGCGCCCGACGATTCGCTGGCAGCCTGACATCACCGCCCTGCGCGATGGTCCGACCCGTATTGTGGTCGGCATCGGCGAGGAGTCACGCGGCCAGCTCTGCGACCGCACCTCAACCGCTCTTACCGAGGCACTCGGCATCGAGCCCACGATGTTCCCCGGTGGCCACACCGGCTTCGCCGAGGACCCCGACGGGTTCTACCCCAGGCTGCGCGCGGTCCTGGAGGGGAACTGAGCAAGCGCGCACGGCGACACCGCCACCTGAACCGTCGGGTCGGGGAACTGGTCCCAGTAGCGCTCGCTGCGACCTGGGGCATGCCGGTTCGTGCCTGCCGTCAGGCGGCGATGGCGGCCCGCGCTGCGGGCATGCCACCCGGTGCATCTCGTAGCGGATGCCTGCAGCTTCAGTTGGCCAGTTTGCGGGTGTTGATCAGTTCCACTGCGACGTCGCGAAGCTTGCGGTTGTTGTCTTGGGAGTAGCGCCGCAGGATCGCGAATGCCTCGTCGGCGTCGATGCTGAATCGCTCCATCAGCATCCCCTGGGCTTGCCCGATCAGCTTGCGGGCGTCCATCGACTGCAGCAGCGAGGCTTCTTTCCTCGCTTCGGCGACTGCGATCGAGGCGTGCCGGGCGAGGATGTGCGCGACTGCGTCATCGCTGGCGTCGAAGGCGGCCGGCGCGGTATGGAACAACTCCAGAACTCCGAGGGCGGCGCCACCGGTATGCAGCCGCACCGCGAGCGCGCTACGCAGCCCGAGAGCCGCGGCGCTCGGTGACCAGGCCGGCCACCGCTGGTCGACGGTGGTGTCAGACACGTACACGCTGAAGTCGCCATCACCAGCGGCCGCCGTGGCCGCGGGGCCCTCGCCGCACTCGATCTGCAGCTGGATGGCCTGTTCCCCAACCGGATCCGTTGCGACTGCGGTCTCAAGCCGGCGGCCGCGACGGGCCAGCACTACACCGGCGTGGGTACAGCTGACCGCCTGGAGCGCGAACTGCAGAACTGCTTCGATGGTCTCGTCGACGCCGGGCTCTTCGTGAAGCTCAACCGCCAGCCGAGCGAACCGCCGAGCTACCAGGTCCGCTTCGCTGTTGAAACGGCGTACCGACGGCGAGGCCGTGGAGGCGGCAGCTGGGGGCGGGGAAGTCAGCCCGCTGGAGTTTGCAGGATCGTAGCTTGGGGTTGCTCTCTCGAGTGCCACTCGGCTCCCTCCATCGTGCGGGGAGCACGCGGCTCCAGAGCTGCCTCGATGCCCGTTCGGTACGCCGCTGGTTTTCGGTGACCTGGGTCAGGCGGGGCCGGGAGGCTTCGACTGCCACCCGCCGGAAAGCAGGTAGAAAGACAGTTCTTTCTACTCCTGATATTGTCGACTGTCCAGGCGTAGGGTGCTCGCCATGACAGTCAATGGGACGGCGGACGGCAAGGTGCAGCCGAGAGAGCGGATTCTCGACAGCGCCTACCAGTTGATCGCGCGCCGGGGCGTGCGGGATGTCGGTGTCGAGGAGGTGATCGCCACCGCAGGGATCGCGAAGGCGACGCTGTACCGGCACTTCCCGTCGAAGAACGACCTGGTCCTGGCCGTCCTGGAACACCGCGAACAGGTCTGGACCCTCGGCCTGGTCGAGGCCGAGGCCCGACGGCGCGGCAGCACACCGGAGGAACGCCTCCTGGCGGTGTTCGACGTGTTCGATGACTGGTTCCGCAGTGACGGGTTCGACACGTGCACCTTTGTCAATGTGTTGCTGGAGATGGGTCCCGCCCATGTCCTCGGCGTGGCGAGCATCCGCCACCTGCAAAACATCCGCACCATGATCCAGCAACTGGCCACCGAGGCCGGCCTGCGTGACCCTGAAGCGTTCGCCCGCTCCTGGCACATCTTGATGAAGGGCTCAATCGTGTCCGCCGCTGAAGGTGACGCTGACGCCGCCCTGCGTGCGAAGACCATGGCAGCCAGCCTGATAGACCAGCACCGCTGATTCGCTATGGCCCCCCATCGGGGTGCTGCCGGTTGAGTCGGGCCGGAGCACGACGGACGGACCGGGAAACGCGATGACTGGCCATCAGATCGCAATCCAAGAGGTGCGCCGCAGGACACGGTCGCCTTCCCGATCAGGGCTCCGGGATCCGCGTCCTGCCTTCGGGTTGGGTTCGGATTCTGCCGAATGCCAGGGAGAATTTCTGGCCGGCGAGGATCGTACGGGCGTGGGCGAACTTGTCCCGCGTTCTTCAGGCCTGCTTGGGAGTGTGGTCCGCGCCGAATGATTATTCTCGTTCGGTCAGTTGCCCGGCAAGTCGACGACCGTGGTGATGTCATCGGGGCGCACGCCCTCCTGCGGCGAGGTCCAGCAAACTGACTGGTGCGCAACCGGGCCAGAGCGGCGCTCTCGGTCGTCGCGTCGCCTCCGGGTAAGTCGACCATGATTCGCGGTCCATCGGTTTCGAGCAGGAATGATCCAGCATTCACCAGGAGTCACCTGTTTGACGTCGAGTTCTCTTTTCCCAGTCCGCTTTTTCTTGGTCGCGAATACTGCCATTGAGTTCACCAGAGCATAACCGTCCTGAAGAAATGAGACCGGGTGTTTCCGGGGGCGATTGACGTTCCCGGTGTGAACGACAGCATGAAGGCAGGCGCCTTCCGTGGGCTTTGTCTTCAGTGTCACTCGGACGATTCGCCGACGGAAATACGTACTTGTCAGTGCGGTGATCTGCAGTCAGGCGAGAACCGCGTTCCCCAGCGGTACGCCGAACAGTGCAGTGAGGCGCCGGGCGTCAGCGCCGGCGAGGTGGAGCAAGCTCGCACCCGCCACCACCCCGGACCGTTCCCAGGCTCGTAGTCGGCCTGTCGACGGCGTACAACCCACCCCTCGCGGTGCGCGCCGGAACGAGTCGCCGATCTCTGGATTTATGGTTTTCAGTTTCGGGTTCGGCTCAAACATCCAGCTACGCCTCTTTTGCGTTTTCGCAAAAATGACCCCGCAAAACCTGATGTTACTCCTAGTAATCAGACGATTCCACTCTGTGTGCGACTATGGATCCGGAAGCACACCACTTCGCGAGGAATGGATACCGCATCATGAAGACCGCCCTCACTGGCACCCTCCGCAGGGTTACCGCAGCATCGCGGCTGGCGCCGACCTTGATCCTTGCCTGCCTCATGACCGTCCTGATCGGCGTGGTCGGTCCACCGAGCGCGAGCGCAGCCGTCACCGCGCCATCGCTGGGTACAGCCGCCGACTTCGCGGTTCTCGCCGGGGCGACGATCACGAACACCGGCCCCACGACGATCACCGGAGATGTCGGGCTCAGCCCAGGCACGGCGATCACCGGATTTCCGCCCGGCCAGGTGATCGGTACTGTCCATGCCGCTGACGCTGTCGCGTTGCAGGCCAAGACCGACCTGGCCGCCGCGTACGACGACGCCGCCGCGCGCCCGACCACGGCCACCGTCGGAGTCGAACTCGGCGGGACCACCAAGACTCCCGGCGTGTACGAGTCCCCTGCGGGCACATTCGGCATCACCGGCACGTTGACCCTTGACGCTCAGGGCGACCCGAATGCCGTCTTCATCTTCAAGGCCGCCTCCACGCTCATCACGGCGTCCGCGAGCAGCGTGACCCTCGTCAACGGCGCGCAGGCATCCAACGTCTTCTGGAAGGTCGGTAGCTCCGCGACGCTCGGAACCTACTCCATTCTCCGAGGAAACGTCATGGCGCTCGCCTCGATCACCGTGACGACAGGTGTCGTCGTAGATGGCCGCACGATGGCCCGCACCGCCGCAGTCACGCTGGACTCTGACACGATCACCCGCCCGACCGGTATCCAACAGCCGCCGGCGCCGATCGCCACCACCACCGGCCTGACCACGTCAGCGAACCCCACGCATGTGAACACCCCGGTCACCTTCACCGCGACGGTCAAGGCAAGTACCGGCACGGCCGTCCCCACGGGCGTCGTGGTGTTCATGGACAAGTCGACGCTCCTTGACGTCGTCAGCCTTGACAGCGCTGGAAAGGCGGCCTTCACGACCTCCAGCCTGGCCCTCGGCCTCCATACGATCAGGGCCTTCTATATCGGTGACGGCGGATTCTTGGACAGCCAGTCGCCGAAGCTCTTCGAGTTGGTCACGAGCTGATCCACGGCCGTCCTCCTCCACGCACGCGCGCTGTGCGTGGAGGAGGACGGGTAGCGCACGATCCGAGCAGGCGGAAATTGGTACGTCGGAGACATCGGCAGCCGGCGAACCTGCGGACAATACGGCGAGGGGTCCGCAGGTCCGACGGCTAGCTGGCTCGGGAGATCAGCCTGACGACTTCGGCGATGTTCTCTCGCAGCGCTTCCGGATCCTTGGCCGCATCGGGGTCGAGGGATGGACCGAAAGGATTCGCCGCGGTCCAGGCCGTGGCAAGCGTCATGATGGCGGTCAGCAGGAAGGTCGGCGGGAAGGTGGCACTCACCTTGCCGTTGTCTTGCGCCTCCGCCAATTCGGCAACTTTCACCTCGTGTACCTCGGCGCGCGCGGCCGGGTCGGTCGCCTGTTGCTCCAGGTTGGACCACGCCATCAGCCGCATCAGATCGGGATTCGCCATCGCGAAATCGAACACCCGCGCCGCGTAGCCGGGTAGGTCCTCAGGTGTGACGGCGAGGTCCTCATAGACGCGCGAGAGATGCTTCTCCAGCACGGTGGTGAAGAGAGTCTCCTTGTTCTCGAAGTAGACGTAGATCAGGTTCTTGTTGCAACCCGCCGTTCTCGCGATGCGATCGACCCGCGCCCCCGCCACGCCGTAGGCGGAGAACTCGGCCATGGCCGCCTCCAGGATCCGCTCCCGGGTCGCTTCGGCCTTGCCCATCAGCTCACTCCCCTCCGTCGGGCTAGCCTAGCAATTGACTAACTGGTTAACCAATTAGTACTCTTTTGGGTAACCAGTTAGTCAATTTCTAGCCAGAGGAAGATCCGACATGACCACCGCTGTTCCCGACGTCCTCACACTCGCGGACGGTCTCACCATCAGCCGGATGGGGTACGGCGCCATGCAGCTGGCCGGGCCCGGCGTCTTCGGGCCCCCGAAGGACCGCGACCAGGCCCTGGCGGTACTGCGCGAGGCGATCGAGTTGGGCATCACGCACATCGACACCAGCGACTTCTACGGCCCTGTCGTCGTCAACGAACTGATCAAGGAAGCCCTGCACCCCTACCCAGGCGACCTGCACATCGTCACCAAGGTCGGCGCCCGCCGCGGCAACGACGGCGCCTGGATCCCCGCGCTGGAGCCCGAGGACCTCAAGGCCCAGGTTCGCGAGAACCTCGAGCACCTCGGCCTGGAGGCCCTGGACGTCGTCAACCTGCGGCTCGACTCGTTTGAGGGCACGTCGGACGAGTCCATCGAGAGAGAGTTCGGCGCTCTGGCCGAACTGCAGCAGCAGGGCCTGATCCGCCATCTCGGCCTGAGCGGTGCCTCCGACGCCCAACTCACCGAGGCACAAACCATCGCGCCCGTCGTCACCGTGCAGAACCTCTACAACCTGGCCAACCGGCAGGACGACGCGCTCGTGGACCGCTGCGCGGCGGAGAACATCGCCTTCGCACCGTTCTTCCCGCTCGGCGGCTTCAGCCCGCTGCAGTCCGAGACGCTCACCGACGTCGCCGGCCGCCTGGGCGCCTCGCCGCAACAGGTTGCGCTGGCCTGGCTGCTGCAACGCTCGGCCACTACCGTCCTGATCCCCGGCACCTCCTCCATCGCACACCTGCGCGAGAACTTCGCCGCTGCCGACCTGGTTCTGCCTGCAGACGCGGTCGCCGAACTCGACACCATCGGCCGGTCGCACTCGAAGGGATGACCCCAATCCGCCCCCGTCACAGCGAGGGGCCGTGATAGGCCATGGCCGAGTCCGCTGGCTGTTACGACTTGGCTTCCAGGTTGGCGCGGGCCGGTGTCGGTTCGGTTACTGACTTGGTATTCACGGTCTCCAGCCGTCGCCCGGTGGTCCTCGGCCCGAGAACCCCGACATTCACCGCTACTACGGCCATCGCCACGCCGACGACGGTGAACAGCATGCCCGGACCGCCATGTTGCAACAGAGGCAGCAGGACGAACGGCATCACGGCGCTGGTCAGCCGGGACAGCGAGTAGGTGCTGCTGGTGGCCGTCGCGCGCAGCGCAGTGGGGAAAATCTCCGCCTGGTAGATGTGGAAGGCATTGGAGAACAGGTTGCTGATCGCGGTGTAGATGAAGCCGAACAGCAAGATGGCCCAGGTCGTGGTGGACAACCCGAAGGCAAACCCGAACCCGGCCATTGCCAGCGCGGAGGCGATAATCAGGTGTTTCCGCTCCACCCGTTCCACTATCGGCAACGACATCGCGGAGCCCACTGGGTAACCGATGAAGGTCACCGCGCTGAACAGCAGCGACTGCACGATCGGGAATCCCTTGGCGACCAGGATGAGCGGCACCAGCGTGCCGAACCCGTAGTACCCGAGCGGCTGCAGCACGTGGAACAGGGTCATCATCAGGGTGCGGCGCAGGTAGGGCGGGACGACCAGTTCACGGAGCTGTCCGGACTTGACCAGGACCGCAGTCTCGGCGTGCGGCTCCGCCAGTTCGGTGCCCTCTGCCCGGGCCTCCTGCTCGAAGCGGGTGACTACGGCCTCGGCGTCGCGATGGCGGCCCACGGCCTCCAGCCAGCGAGGTGACTCGGGTAGTCCGGTCCGCAGCGCGAAGACGATTACCGCGCCTACCGCGCCGATCACGAACATCCAGCGCCAGCCGGCGATGTTCAGCAGGGTGGTCGGCACCAGCCAGTGGGCGAGGAACCCGGCGACTGGCACACCGACGAAGGACAGGGTGTACGCCCAGGCGATGTAGCGTCCGCGCCGTTTGGGCGGCAGCAGGTCGCCGAGGTAGGTGTCGGAGATCGGTGGTTCGGCGCCGATACCCAGGCCGGCCAGGAAACGACAGATCACCAGCATCACCGGCCCCACGCTGAATGCGGAGAGCAGCGAGAAGACCGAGTAGACGCCGAGGCTCAGCAGGAATGCGCGGCGTCGGCCGAGCCGGTCGGCCAGCCGGCCGAGCGTCAGCGAGCCGAGGAACATGCCGATGAACGCCGAGGACAGCAGCAGAGCCAGCGCGGTCTTGCCGAGGTGTATGTCCTCTTGCAGCACCGTGCCGAGCACGCCGGCGAGGAAGATCTCGTAGATGTCGAAGAACAGGCCAAGCCCGATCGCGACCGTTGCCAGCCGGTGGGTCCTCGTGATCGGCAGTCGGTCCATCCGTGCGGCGACCGTCACGCCGTCGGTGTGGTGAGTCTCGGCGACAACCTCCATCGACCTGCTCCTTCCACCCGTGCACTGACCATTTCCGGATGGCGAGACAGTGCTATTGCAATCTGGGATTGACGCTGCAGCCGACGAGGCCGGCGATCGTCAAGCCACTGCCGATGGGCTGGGGCCGGCCCTGGTGTGCACGCGTTGAGCGGGATGCCGTGACTGCTGACAATCGCATCCACAATACCGACGAACACCAGACCAGGAACGAGGTAACGCCTCGTAGAACCTCGTGCGGGGGACGTCACGACGAGCACCCGGACCCAGTCCTGACCCGTACCTACTCTGGGTTGCGTCACCCCGCAGAAATCGGGCGCGCTCCGAGCTGTACAGGCCCGCTACCGGAAAGGACCTCGAATGACCGTGCAGGACGACACCGAGCTGCCGCAACTGCCTTTTGACCGGCTCAACGTGCTCGACATCGCACCGCTGTTCGCGGTGCTGCGTCAGCAAGCGCCGCTGGTGCGAGTGCGCACGCCCGTCGGGGACCCGGCGTGGCTGGTCACCCGCTACGAGCAGGCACGCGACCTATTCGGTGACCGACGGCTGGGCAGGTCACACCCCGACAGTGACAACGCCGCCGCGCTCACCGACGCCGCCATCATGGGTGGACCCTCCGGCAACTACGACACCGAACACGCCGACCACGCCCGGATGCGTGCCCTGCTGACACCAGCGTTCTCGGCGAAACGGATGCGCGCCCTGGGCGAGCACGTCGGGCATTTGGTGGACGAGTGCCTGGACGCAATGGCAGCGGCGCGAAGCCGCTCGCCGCAGCAGCCTGTCGACCTGCACGCACACCTCTCCCTTCCGCTGCCGGTCATGGTGATCAGCGAGTTGCTCGGCGTTCCGGCCACCGACCGCCGTCACTTCCGCGACCTGTCCACCCGGGTCAACCGGATGAACTCCGGCGGCGATGCCGCCGCGGCGATGACCGAGTTCCGCGACTACATGGGCACGCTGGCCGCCACCAAACGCGCCGATCCCGCCCAGGACGTCCTGTCCGACCTGGTCCGCGCACAGGCCACAGATCCTTCATTCACTGACGCCGACGTGGCCGAACTCGCCGCCGGGCTGCTGTTCGCCGGACATGAAACGACAGTCAATCGCATCGACCTCGGTGTCCTGATGATGCTGGTAGACCCGGCCCGCCGGGACACATTCCTCGCCGACCCTGAAGGCCAGATCACCCCGACCGTCGAGGAGGTTCTGCGTCTGGCCGCGCCCGGTGACCTGGCGGTGTTGCGCTACGCCCACGAGGACATCGACATCGGCGGGCAGGTCATCCGCCAGGGTGACGCGGTACTGCTGTCTCCCGGCGTGGTCAACCGCGATCCAGCGATCTTCGCCGATCCCACGACATTCGCCCCGTCGCGCACATCCAACAACCACCTGGCCTTCGGCCACGGGGCGCACTTCTGTATCGGAGCAAGCCTCGCCCGCACCGAACTCCGGATCGTGTTCGCCGCCCTGTTCACACGGTTCCCCACGCTGCGCCTGGCCACCGACCTCAAGGACCTGAAGGTCCACACCGACCAATTCACCGGTGGCATCGCCGAACTGCCCGTCGGATGGTGAACAGGCCAGACCAACGTTGTGGACAAATGGTCAAGGTGGCGAGAATCTGGGCCGGCCGCTGCCTGGTCGACAAGGATAAAGGTGCTGATGGCAACGGTAACGGCCGTGGGCCTCGGCTGTCCTGACCATCAGCGGAAGAAGCCGAAGCCGACGGCCGAAGCGCTGACACATTCCGGAAGCAGATCGTCCGGAATGGACCGTAGCGTGCTCGCCATGAGTGAGTACAACGAGTCGGTTCTCTGGGAACCGCCGATCGCTGGCAACGAGATCGACACCCTGGTGGGTTCGCTGGAACGCCAGCGCAGGATCTTCGCGTGGAAATGCGGCGACCTGGATGCGA
>JAWWOY010000232.1:0-7735 GCA_033851195.1 Kribbellaceae bacterium
GACCTGCTGCTGGTCCAGGTCTTCCTGATGGCGCGGGTGCCGATGATCGAGCGCAGCTACGGCCAGGACGAGCTCGCCCGCCGGCACCGTCTCGTCGGCTTCTGGTCGTTCAACCTGCTGATCGCTCACGTCATCCTGATCACCGTCGGCTACACGCTCACCGATCACAACAATGTGATCCGCGAGACCTGGGACATCGTCACGACATACGGAGGCATGCTGCTGGCCACCGCCGGCACCGCGGCCCTCACGGTTGTCACCGTCACGTCGGTGCGGGCAGCTCGCCGGGCGCTGCGGTACGAGTCGTGGCATCTGCTGCACCTGTACGCCTACCTCGGGGTCGGGTTCTCGATCCCGCACGAGATCTGGACCGGGGCCGACTTCGCGACCTCATCGCTCGCGCGCCTCTACTGGTGGTCCGCCTATGCGGTCGCCGCCGGTGCCGTCCTCATCTTCCGCGTCGGCCTGCCACTGTGGCGGACGCTCCGGCACGACATCACGGTCAGCTCGGTCATCCGCGAGAGCCCGGACGTCGTCACAGTGCGGATGGCGGGACGTGGCCTGCACCGCCTTCGCGTGCGGGCCGGGCAGTTCTTCATCTTCCGCTTCCTCGACGGCCCCGGCTGGTCCCGGGGCAACCCCTTCTCGCTGTCGGCAGCCGCTCGGTTCGACCAGATCCAGATCACCGCCAAGGACCTCGGCGACGGCAGCAGCCGGCTCGCCCGCCTCCGGCCGGGCACGAAGGTCCTGATCGAAGGCCCGTACGGCCGGCTCACCGGCGAGCACCGCGTCGGCGACAAGGTCGCGATGCTGGCCTGCGGCATCGGCATCACACCGCTGCGCGCCCTGTTGGAGGACCTGCCGTACGCCCCCGGGAACGCGGTGCTCGTCTACCGGGCGCGGAGCGAGCCCGACCTGGTTTTCCGCGCAGAGCTCGATGAGCTCGCACACCGTCGCGGCGTCAGCGTGTACTACTTCACCGGCCCTCGCATCCCGGGCCGCGATTCGTGGCTCCCCCGGAGCGCAGCCGACTGGCGTGACAGCGACGCGCTGCTGCGGCTCGTGCCCGACCTACGCGAGTACGACGTGTTCGTCTGCGGTCCTGACCAATGGATGGACGCCGCGTCCGCGGCGGCCCTCGAGGCCGGGCTGCCGCCCTCACAACTACACCAGGAGAGGTTTACGTGGTGATCGACCTCAAGGCCCGCGGGGCACTCCGATGAGACGACGCTTCGCCGTCCTGATGTCGGCCGTCAGCATCGCCGTCGTCGGGTTCAGCGTTCGCGCGAGCGAGCATGCCGCCAGCAGCACCACAGTCGCCGCGGCCGGGATCGTCGACCAGTCCGCGAGCCAGCCGACTCAATCCACGCCCACGGCCTCCGCCAGCCCGAAACCGTCGACCTCGCCGACACCAAGACGGACCGCCTCGGCCACTCCGACTCCTACTCCCAAATCGACTGCCCCCAAAACGACTGCTCCCAAAACGACTCCGAGCGCCCAACCGACTAGCGCTGCGCCGAAGACTGTGACGGTGAACGGCGCGGCCGTGGACACCAACTACGGTCCCGTGCAGGTGCAGATCAGCGTGCGCGGCAGCCAGATCATCAGTGCCACCGCGATCGTCTATCCGCAAGAAAGCCGCCGGGATCTGGAGATCAACAGCTACGCCATCCCCATGCTGCAACAGGACACCGTGACCAAGCAGAGCGCTCAGGTCGACACCGTGTCCGGCGCCACGTATACCTCCGACGGCTACCGTCAGTCCCTGCAGTCGGCGCTCGACGCCGCTCACCAGGCAGGTGCCCGATGAGCAACTCGCAGGTCGGGCGGGCCGGAGTCAACGTTGCCGTGTTCGGTGCTACCGCGGCGGCTTCTGTATTGCTCTTCCTGTACCCCACCAGCACGAACAGCGGCGGCCTCAGCCCCCGTACGCAAACGACAGCCCCGCCCGCCGGGATCGTGTCCCCGCCGACCACGCCGGGGAAGGCGGCCGGTCCGACCCAGACCTCACAGACCGTCAACGGCAGCCCCGCCGACACCGAGTTCGGCCCCGTCCAGGTCCAGCTGAAGGTGTCCGGCGGCCGCATCGTGTCCGCGACCGCCATCAACTACCCCCAGGAATCAGGACACGACCTCAGGATCAACAGCTACGCCATCCCGGTACTGCAACAGGAGACTGTCAGCGCGCAGAACGCCCAGATCGACACCGTCTCCGGCGCAACCGTCACCTCCAACGGCTACCGCCAGTCGCTGCAGTCCGCACTCGACGCCGCCCACCTGGGCTAGTGTCCTGGGTCGGGAGTTGGTGCGGTAGCTCCGATGTCCAGGTGCGCGGGCATCGCAACTGAGCCCTGGTGTGGTCGCTCGCTCGAGGACCATGATGTGCTCACACCTGGCGGATCTGGTCGAGCCAGGCGTGACCGGGATGCAGGTGGTCGATCATGTCGGCCAGCCAGGTCCGCTTGTTCGGCGGGAGCAGTGGCAGCGTCACGGCAAGGTCGACCTTGTCCTTGGGGCGGTCGAGCCTGGCCTTGTAGGCGAGCGCCATCTCCGGCCGGATGTACCGGATGCCGTCGTCCGCCACCCAGGTGACCTCGTCCAGGTCGTAGTCGAGGCTCGGGTCGCGCCGGAAGATCCAGCGCCCGTCCCGGTCCGGGTTCAGCACCACGTCGTACCGCCAAGGCGCGAGCGCGTGCTCCCGCAGCCAGACCTGGTCCGCGGTGTCCGGCACCTCGGGCTTCTCTGCCGACATGGGGCAGATGGCCTGGCTGCCGGCGGACCACACGTGATAGCGGCCCTTTGCGTGGTCGACCAGCCCTGGCACGTCTTTACGCCAGATGGAGACGTCGAGGTCCTCGTGATGCCGCGGCACCCCGGTGAACGCCTCGATCGACCACCCGCCCGCGATCCACCAAACTCCGCCGAACCCGTCGAAGAACTCCTTCGCCTCCGCTCGGGTGGCCGGCAGCACCGGTCCGTACAGCCGCTGGAACTCTAGTTCCTCCGGATCCAGCCCCTCCGCATACCAGAACCGCTCCTCCACACCCATCCCCCGATCCTCACACGCTTCTTCCCGCGCCCTCTGGATTCCCACGCGCTCGTTGCCGCGCCTGTCCCTCCGCATTGGCCCGCCACGGTCCACCCCTAACCGCGACCCGGGTCATGGGGTTCCGCAGGAGACGCGTTGCCGCGCTTGCCAAAGGCAGCGGCCCGGCTGCTGAGTAGCAACCGGGCCGCGCTGGAACTGAGGGACTACGACTTGCGCTTGGTGACTTCTTCGGTGGCGGCTGGGAGGACCTTGTGCAGGTCGCCGACGACGCCGAAGTCGACCAGTTCGAAGATGGGGGCTTCCTCGTCCTTGTTCACCGCGACGATCGTCTTCGAGGTCTGCATGCCGGCCCGGTGCTGGATGGCGCCGGAGATGCCTGCCGCGACGTACAGCTGGGGGGACACGGTCTTGCCGGTCTGGCCGACCTGGTAGGCGTGCGGGTACCAGCCTGAGTCGACGGCCGCGCGGGAAGCGCCGACGGCCGCGCCGAGGGAGTCCGCGAAAGCCTCCACCGGGTCGAAGTTGCCACCGGTACCGCGGCCGCCGGACACGATGATCGCGGCTTCGGTCAGCTCCGGGCGGCCGGTTGCCTCTCGGGGCTTGGAATCCGTTACGCGCGCGGTCTTGGCGACGTCGGAGATCGAGACGTCGAACTCCTCCACCTCCGGCGAGGTCTCGGATGGTTCGGGATTCGCTGCGTTCGGCTTGACCGTGATGATCGGCGTGCCCTTGGTCACCTTGGCCTTGACCGAGTAGTTGCCGGCGAAGACCGACTGCGTGGTGATCGGACCGGAGTCACCGGGCTGTACGTCGACCGCGTCGGTGATCAGGCCCGACTCCAGCTTGACCGCGAGGCGGGCCGCGATCTCCTTGCCCTCGGAGCTGGACGAGATCAGGATCGCGGCCGGCTCGATCTTGGCCGCGACCTGCTGCAGCGCCTCGGCCTGGGGGGCGACGAGGTACTGCGACAGCTCCGGGTTCGACAGCGTGATCACCTTGGTGGCGCCGTACTTGCCGAGGGCCGGCAGCGCGTCCTGCACGCCGTCGCCGAGGTATACCGCGACAGGCTCGCCGAGGCGGCGGGCGATGGTGAGGAGTTCCGCGGTCGTCTTACGCACCGAGCCGGCGGTGTGGTCAACGAGAACGAGAATGTTCGACATGCTCTGGTCGCCCCTCAGAGGAACTTGTTGGTGGACAGGAACTCAACCAATTGATGCGCGCCGCTACCGGCTGGGTCCGAATCATCATCGGTGACGATCGTGCCGGCGGACCGCGGCGGCCGGGCGGTCACCTCGGTGACCTCGGTCCAGGCGGCGGCTCCGCCCACCTCGTCGGCGGAGATCTCCAGGTCGGCCAGCGACCAGGTCTGCACCGGCTTCTTCTTGGCGGCCATGATCCCCTTGAACGACGGGTACCGCGGCTCGCCCGACTGGTCGCTGACGCTCAGCACCAGCGGCAGCGTGCCCTCGATGGTGTCGCTGGCGGTGTCGCCGTCGCGGCGGATCCGGACCGTGCTGCCATCGACGGTCACCTCGGAGCCGAGGGTGACGCCCGGCAGCCCGAGCCGCTCGGACACCATCGCCGGTACGACGCCCATGCTGCCGTCGGTCGAGGCCATCCCGAACACGACCAGGTCCGCCTCGAGCTTGCCCAGCGCCTTGGCCAGGATCAGCGAGGTGGCCACGGCATCGGAGCCGTGGATCCCGTCGTCGTTCACGTGGACGCCGGCGTCGGCGCCCATCTGCAGGCCCTTCTTGATGGCGTCGGCGGCCTGCTCCGGGCCGACCGTGAGGATGGTCACCTCGCTGTCACCGTCGGTATCTTTCACGGTCAGGGCGGTCTCGACGGCGTACTCGTCCAGCTCGGACAACAGCCCGTCGACACCGGCCCGATCGACCGTGTTGTCCTCGGAGCGGAAGCGGCGGTCCGCGGTGGCATCCGGCACGAACTTCGCGCAGACGACGATCTTCATAGCGTGTGGGAACCCTTCTGGTTTGCGATCTCTCCCAGCCTGCCACGGATGTTACTCACGAGGAACTTATGTTCGGTGCGAGTCCCATCACAGTTTGTGCTTCGAGGTGGACGACGGGTGTGAGCTACCCACCAGTCGTCATCTCGAAGCACTACAGTGCGCGGGTGGCTGAGACGTTACCGCTCACTGGGGAGAGAACAGCCCCCGGGATCTGGCATGAGAGCTACTGGTTCGCCAGGCACGAGGCGGCGTACCGGTGGCTGACCGACAGCGGAGGCATTGTCAGCGGCCGCGTGCTCGACGCCGGCTGCGGCGAGGGGTACGGCGCTGAGCTCCTTCGCCTGGCCGGCGCGGATGCTGTGTTCGGTTTCGACTACGACAGTACGACGTTGCGCCACGTCGCGAAGGTCTATCCACAGATCAATCCGCTGCAAGGAAATCTTGTCCAGCAGGGCGTGGCCGACGAATCCTTCGACCTGGTCGTGTCGATGCAGGTCATCGAGCACCTCTGGGACCAGCCGGCCTTCATCGCCGAGTGCGCGCGGGTGCTCCGACCGGGCGGCACGCTGGTGCTGTCGACTCCGAACCGGCTGACCTTCCCGAGCGGCAACTGCTACCACACCAGAGAACTCACCGCGGCCGAGTTCGTCGAACTGGTCGAGCCGGAGCTGGACATCATCGACATCCTCGGCCTCTGGCACGGCGAGCGCCTCGCCCACTGGGAGTCGGCGTACGGGTCGTGCGTGGACGCACAGCTGGCCGGTGAGCCCACGACCTGGTCGCCCGAACTGGCCGAGCTGGTCCGGTCGACCGGCTACCGGGACTTCGAGATCAGCAGCAGGCCGGGCGACCTCGACGAGAGCCTTGACCTCATCGTTGTTGCCCGGCCTGCTGACGTGTGACCAGTGTCTGGCACCGGAGCTGACGTGCGGACTTCCGGTGCAGGACACTACGGTCGGACGAAGCGCTCCACGATCTTGCCTGCGATCAGGTAGACCAGCGCCGCGATCCCCCAGTTCACCAGCAGCGTGTTCTTCGCCGTCTCGAGCCGGAACAGGTCCTTGAACGGCCCGACCAACTCGTGCCCGCGGGCCAGTATCCAGGCGACGATCTCGTTGCTCTGGTTCGTCTGGTCGAGTGCGGTGAACAGCGCGCCGAGCGCCAGCACCCCCGCCGCCAGCACGGCTAGCAGCCAGACCAGCGAGGCGATCGAGTTCCGGAGCTTGGCCACGCCTGAGCCGACGGCCGACATCGCCGCCTTGCCCTTGCCCCGACCGTCCTTCTTCTCCCGGGCCGCCTTCGCCGAAGCCAGCGGATTGCCGGTCGGCGCCTTCGAACCGGTCGTCGGCGAACTGGTCGACGGAACCGCAGGCTGTCTCGTCACCGGCTTGGTCATCCCCGTATCCGCTGCCGACCTCCCGGCAGCGGCTTCTTCGGCTGCCTGCTCCCTGGCAGCGATCTGGGCTGCCACGATCTCGGCCGCTGTCTGCGGCCTCGCAGGCTTGGTCGCCGTCGCAGTCGCGTTGCGACTGTTGGGTCCCGTCTCGCCTGCCGGAGTCTCCTCAGCCTCCACAGGTATCACCACCGCCTTCTCGGCTCCGGCGGCCGCTGCCGCCTTGTCGTCGTGAGTTGCCACGTCCATCTCCTCAGCCGGGGTCGGTTCCATGTCCGTTGCCGGTACCGCTTGCTGCGACTTTCTCTTCCGTCTGATGCCCGGGACCGGGCGCGGCGACCACTTCCGCCGGGCGCCGGAGATCGGGGTGCCAGGGATCTGGCTGTCAGAGATCTGGTTCGCAAGGATCTGGTTGTCAGAAATTTCGGCCGGCCTCTCCTCTTCCGCTGTCACGATCGGCACCGGCTCGACCGCGCGGTGCCTGGCATCCGTGATCGACTCGTCGGCCGCGGCCTGGTCGAGGATCGACCACAGGTCCGCCGGTTCCACCAGCGCTTCGGACCGGGCAGCGTCCACCGGGGCGGGGTCTGCCGCCAGGCGTGCCGCACCGGTCTGGTCAGCCACGCTCGGCCTCCTCTCCGACGACGTCCGGGACATAATGCCCGACCGACGAGTAACTTGAGAACCCCCGCGCTATATCTGCCTTATCACCCCCGGTACGTAATTCGTTACTCGACGGCGTGTCGTCCCCGTTCAGCGGACGCTCTACCGGCTCCTCCTCGGTTCCGCCCCCAGCAGCAGCCGGTACGACGGGCGCTCCCGCGCGGAGCCGGGCAT
Source organism: Kribbellaceae bacterium (assembly GCA_033851195.1). Taxonomy (GTDB): domain Bacteria; phylum Actinomycetota; class Actinomycetes; order Propionibacteriales; family Kribbellaceae; genus Kribbella. Next base: position 7,252 of record JAWWOY010000232.1, read on the forward strand.
GGGTAGCGGCGTTACCCCGGGCCAGGTTCTCCAGATAGGCCCGGCGCTCCGCGGCGGCGGCGTACCGGCTGATGCGGTCCTTCACCACCACGGCCGGTACGCCGACCGCGACGCTGTACTCCGGAATGTTGCCACGGGCAACACTATTCGCGCCGATCACGGCGCCGCGGCCGATGTCGGCACCACGCAGCACGGTGACTTTCGTGGCCAGCCAGCAGTCCGGGCCGATCCGGACCGGCGACTTCACCAGGCCCTGGTCCTTGATCGGCTGGCCGATGTCGTCGGTCTTGTGGTCGAAGTCGCAGATGTAGGTCCAGTCCGCGATCAGCGTGGAGGCGCCGATCTCGACGTCCAGGTAGCAGTTCACCGTGACGTCGCGGGCGAACACCACCTTGTCGCCGATCCGCAGGGTGCCTTCGTGCGCGCGCAGCCGGGTCTCGTCGCCCAGGTGCACCCACTTGCCGAGGATCAGCCGGCCGTGACC
>JAWWOY010000262.1:0-9575 GCA_033851195.1 Kribbellaceae bacterium
CGGGCGTCTTCTGGACCACGACATCGCCGCCCGCGTTGATCTCAGTTGCGTTGGCATTGTCGGCATCGATCACCGTGCGGGTGCCATCGCTGAGCGTCCAACTGACAGCCGCCTCTCCGTCCGCCCCGACGGCGACGCCATTACGGACCGCTTCAGCGCTGGCCCAACCGTCGGCGTCGGTGGTCTGGAGCAACCGGTAGCCACCGACGGCCGGCCAGACCACCGGCTGCTGCTTCTGCGGCATGTTGCCGTCGTACAGGGTGGCATAGCCGACAACCACACCGTCTTCGTCGATATCCGTAGCCGTGGTCGCGTTGAAGCCGTTCGGCATCGGAAGGACCCGGGCGACGTTGTCGGCCCTGACACTGACGTCGGTCGGCTGGATGTAGATGCCTGAAGCCGCGGCGATGACCTCGGCAGGGACTCCGTTGCGCCAGAGCCCGACGCCGAGTTGGCTCGCCGTGTTCATGACTTGAGCCACCTGATAGCGCCCCGAGGGGTCGGTCGCGGTCACCGAAACGCTGTCCCGGTCCCACTGGGGCAGCGTGGCGAGGTACGAGTCCGGACAGGCCTCGGCGGTTGCCGCAGCCGCGGTCTCGGTCTGGAGCAACGCGGCGGTGGTGAGGGCCAGGACGGCCAACTTCTTCATGTTTCGTGGTGTCTTCCATCGCAGGGAGACACCAGGCTGACCGGCCGCGATCCGGTCGGCAATCCTTTCGATAATGATGCAATAGCCATCCCGTACGCCGTACGGTAACCGCCCGGTCCCCCGGGCGGCGCGGGGAGGCCGAGGATGGGCCTCAGGCGCCGTAAGGTAGTCGGGTGTCGGCGCGGAAGAGTGAGCGGTTGCTCAACCTGGTGATCTGCCTGCTGGTCGCGCGCGCTTATGTGACCAAGGACCGGATCCGCGAGGTGGTCGAGGGCTACGCCGGACAGACCGACGACGCCTTCGAGAAGATGTTCGAGCGCGACAAGGACGAGTTGCGCGACCTCGGCATCCCGATCGAGATGGGCACCAGCGACAAGTTCTTCTCGGACGACGTCGGTTACCGGATCCGGCGCGACGTGTTCGAGTTGCCCGAGGTGCACCTGGAGCCGGACGAGGCCGCCGTGCTCGGCGTGGCCGCCCGGGTCTGGCAGCACGCCAGCCTGGCCGAGGCGACCAGCTCGGCGGTGCTGAAGCTGAAGGCCGCCGGGATCCAGACAGACCAATCCGCGCTGAGCGCGATCGAGCCGCACGTCGGCGCCTCCGAGCCGGCCTTCGACCCACTCTGGTCCGCTGTCGTGACCCGGACCGTGGTGCGGTTCGAGCACCGCCGCAGCGGCGCCACCGAAGCCACCACCCGGACCCTCGAGCCGTGGGGCATCGTCTCCTGGCACGGCCGCTGGTACGTCGTCGGCCTGGACCGCGACCGGGCGGCGACCCGGATGTTCCGGCTGTCCCGGATCGGCGGCGACGTGAAGACCATCGGCGAGCCTGGCACGTTCACCGTGCCGGAGGGTACCGATCTGCGCTCGCTGGTGTCCGAGCTGGCCCCGCCGCGGCCGACGTCCGAGGCGAAGGTCCGGGCCCGCAGCGGTTCCTGTGTCAGCCTGCGCCGCCGGGCCAACGCCGTCGAGCCGTACGAGGACGGCTGGGATCTCCTGCACGTCCCGTACGCCGACTCCGACGTACTGGCCGAGGAAATCGCTTCGTACGGGCCGGATGCGGTCGTCGAGGGGCCCGGGGACGTGCTCGACGGCGTACTGCGGCGGCTCCGGACGATCGCCGGGGTGCCGGTATGAGCAACGCCCGGGACCAGGTTCAGCGGCTGCTGGCGCTGGTGCCGTACCTGCGGGAGAACGACGGCGCCGCGGTGGACGACGTGGCCGCCGAGTTCGGTGTCCGGCCCAAGCAGATCATCGCGGACCTGAAGGTGCTCTGGTTCTGCGGCCTGCCTGGCGCCCAGATGGGCGACCTGATCGAGATCGACATCGACGCCGCCGAGGGCGAAGGTGTCATCCACCTGAACAACGCGGACTACCTGGCCCGCCCGCTGCGGCTGGCCGCGGATGAGGCGCTCGCCTTGCTGACCGCGCTACGCACCCTCCGCGAGGTGACAGCCGGGCATGACCGGGACGCTGTCGACCGGGCCATCACCAAGCTGGAGACCGCGGCAGGGGTGGGCGCGGCCGCGAGCGAGGGTGCCGCAGCACACGTACATGTCGAACCGGCCGATCCGGAGATCGCGGCGACGGTGAATCGTGCCCTGGCCGGGCATCAGCGCCTGCATCTCACGTACGACGTGCCGTCGCGGGACGAGACGACCGAGCGGGACGTCGACCCGATGCGCCTGGTCGTGTCGGAGGGGCGGACCTACCTCGAGGCGTGGTGCCGGCTGGCCGACGACGTCCGGCTGTTCCGGCTGGACCGGATCGCCGCGGCCAAACTGCTGGATCTGCCGAGCGAACCACCGGCGCAGGCCACTCCGCGGGATTTGTCGAACGGCATGTTCCAGCCGTCCGATTGCGACCTGCTGGCCACGCTGCAACTGGCACCGCCGGCTCGCTGGGTGGCGGAGTACTACCCGACCGAGTCCGTCGAAGAAGGCCCGGACGGCTCCCTCGTGGTGAGATTGCGCGTGGCCGACACAGCTTGGCTCCAGCGGCTCGTCCTCCGGCTGGGCGGCTCGGCCACGGTGCTGGAACCGGCCGACCTCGGCAATCAAATCGCCGAGACGGCCCGCGAAGCCCTCGCCGCCTACGACCCCTGCTAATCCTGGCCTGTTAATCCGGGCTCAGCCTTTGGAGAGCTCGCGTTCCAGCGGGCTGCGGAAGCGTGGGGTGACCCGGACGCCGGCGAGCCAGGAGGTCCAACGGGCCGCTTCGGCTTCTATTGCGGCCGCGGCCTCGCTGCCAACGTCCTCGAGGAGCCTGTAGCGGACTTCGCCCGATTCGGGCTGTCCCCAGCCACCGACGATCCGGCCGTTCGACCAGATGGTCGGACCCACGTTGCCGGTGTTGTCGAACAGCCGGGACTTGTGGTTGCCCAGGTACCAGTCGCGCTCCTTCCAGCCCATCGGCGTCGGGTCCAGGGCCGGAAGGAAGGACACCCAGGGCTCCGGCTCCTGCGTAGGTTCGTCGTCGCCCGGTAGGACGTAACCAACCGATCCGTCCAGGTCCACCTCGACCGCGGAGACCGCAGCGAGGGCCTTCTTCGTCTGACCGAGGTTCCAGCCGGTCCACCACTGCAGGTCGGCTTGCGTGCCGGGGCCGAACGAGGCCAGCCAGGCCTCAGCCAGTTCGGCGCGTGCCCGGTCGGCCGGTGGTTTATCCGTCAGGCCCGCCGGCAGCCAGTTCTCGGCGGGGAACCACTGATGCTGGCCGCTGAGCCAGGTGCCGAGTGGGCGGCCGCGGACGATCCGGCCCTCCGCGGCGAGTTGGAAGAGCACCCGGCTCGTCACATACGGCTGGGCGGCGTACGACTTGCCTGTTGCCATCGCCAGTCGGCTGCGCAGGCGTGGCTCGTCCGCCGAGAGCTCGGCAGCCGTCGCCCTACCGCGGAGTGCCAGGGCCGTCGCGGTGGACTCCTCGACGGCACGCAACCACCTGCCGGATGCGTCGGCATCGGCCGCGATCCCCGCCTCGGTGAGGTGTTTGACCAGCAGTCTGCGCTGCTTGATCGCGATCTCATCCGCACAGGCCGACTGGACCACCGGCGCGAACCCGGTCGGTACGACGAACACCGTGCGGCGCATGCCGAGCATCCGGACCAGCGTGCGGTCGTCGTACAGGGCGCGCTCGGTGCCCGGGACCTCGCTGCCGGGCACCCGGGCGGCCACGGACAAGTGCACCGTGGCCGGGTCGGTGGCGTGCAGCACGACCATCGAAGCGGCCGCCTGCACCGGCCCCGCCGCCTGGTCGGACCGAGCCAGCCGATGTCGCCGGCCGATCCTCGCCCGCCGCTCCGCGGCACTGATCTTGCGCATGGACGCCCCCTTTGGATCGCGGTGCAGCACACTGCCGACCGCAGTACGGAGCACTTTCTTACCATCGCGTTCCGACAGCGTTGGCCATTCCGACGACCCGCGGGGCCGGGGTGAACCCCGGTAACCGGCTAGGCTCGGACATATGTACTGGTTCCTGCTCTTTCTCGGCGTGGTGGTGGTGTGGCTCGTGGTCCTCGCCCTGCTCGCGAAGAAACTGTGGGGCCAGGGCAAGGCGCTGACTCGTGAGTTGGTGGCCGCCCAGTCCAAGCTTGAGGCAGCGCAGCAGTCTCCGGCCGGGTCCGGACAGACCAGCAACCGCACGACCGCCCGGGCGTAAGATCAGCCACGCATTCACCGGTTGAGCCACGTTAGTTGTTTGTGAAAGGAAGATCCGTCATGGTTTCGCTCCTCGGTATGCCCCAGGGCGCGGAGTGGCTCGTCATCCTCGCGATCGTCGTGCTGCTGTTCGGTTCGGCCAAGCTGCCGACCCTGGTCAAGCAGCTCGGCAGGTCGAAGAAGATCTGGGAAGATGAGGTCGGCCCGGGCAAGAAGAAGGCCGACGAAGAGCTCACCCAGACGCCGACCCAGCAGGTCACCCCGCCGGTGCAGGCCCAGAGCCAGCAGCCCCAGCCGAACCAGGTGAACGGTCAGGGCCCGGGCGACGGCGTGCCGCCGACGCACACCGCCAACTGAGTCTCGCGCGCCACCTGTGACGCTGGTGAGGATCGGACGGCGGAAAGAGAGCCGACCGAAGGACGACGAGGGTCGGATGACCCTGCGCGAACACATCACCGAGCTGCGGAACCGGCTGCTCAAGTGTGTGCTCGCCATCGTGCTCGGGACCATCGTGGGCTGGATCTTCTACAACCACGCCCTCGAATTCCTGAAGATCCCGTTCGATGAAGCGATCAGGCCCCTGGCGAGGCAGAAGGGACTCGAGCCGGCGCTGACCTTCACCGGCGTCGGCGATCCGCTGACCTTCAAGATCAAGATCGCGGCCGTGGTCGGCCTGGTACTGGCGAGCCCAGTCTGGCTCTACCAGCTCTGGGCCTTCATCGCCCCCGGTCTGCATCGCAATGAGCGCAGGTGGGCGATGGTCTTCTCGGCCATCGCGACGCCGTTGTTCGTCGGCGGCATGGCGGTCGCCTACTGGACCCTGCCGAAGGGCCTGCAGATCCTGTTCAGTTTCACCCCGCTCGAGGTTCAGAACCTGATCGCGTTGCCGCAGTACCTCGACTTCGTGATCCGCACCATGCTGGTCTTCGGTATCGCGTTCCTGATCCCGCTGGTGGTCATCCTGCTCAACCTGGTCGGCGTCGTCCCGGCCTCGGCGCTGGCGAAGTTCCGGCCGTACATCATCCTGGCGATCTTCGTGTTCGCCGCCGTCGCGACCCCGTCTGGTGACCCGTTCACGATGTGCCTGCTGGCGATCCCGATGAGCATGCTGTTCATCGCCGCCGAGATCATCGCCAAGGTCAGCGACCAGCGCAAGGCCAGCAAGAACGAAGAATTGCTGGCCGACTGAGATGAGTCGTCACATCGCGCTGGTGGTGAACCCCACCTCCGGCCGGGGCCTCGGCGCCCGCTTCGCTCCCGTCGTCCGGGCCCGGCTGGAAGAAGCCGGGCTGACCGTCTCCGAGTTCGCCACCACTTGCGCCGCGGACGTCGGCAAGATCTCCGCGGAGGTCGTCGCCTCCGGTTCCGACGCGGTCGCCCTGGTCGGCGGTGACGGCACGATGCATCTGGCCGCCCAGGTACTGGCCAACTCCGGTATGCCGTTCGGCGTCATCCCGGCCGGGACCGGGAACGACTTCGCCCGCGGCCTCGGCGTACCGCTGAAGGATCCGCGGGCGGCGGCCGACCTGATCGTGGCGGGCAAGACCCGGGCGGTCGATCTGGCGACCGCGAAGGACGAGTTCATCACCACCGTGGTGGCCGGCGGCTTCGACTCGCTGGTGAGCAAGCGCGCCAACGCGATGAGCTGGCCGAGGGGCAACTCGCGCTACCCGGTGGCGACGCTGGTGGAGTTGCGCACCTTCAAGCCGCTCAGCTACGTGGTCACGGTGGACGGGCAGGTGATCGAGACCGACGCCATGCTGGTCGCGGTCGGCACCGGCGCGACGTACGGCGGTGGGATGCAGGTCTGCGCCGGCGCGGTGATCGACGACGGGTTGCTGGACGTCACCATCATCCATCCGGTGTCCCGGCTGACCCTGCTGCAGATGTTCCCGAAGTTCACGAAGGGGACGCACGTCGGCCACCCAGCGCTGCAGACGTTCCGCGGCCGCTCGGTCCGGCTGGAGTCGGCCGGCGTGACGGCGTACGCGGACGGCGAGATCCTCGGCCCGCTCCCGGTCGACATCGGCATCGCCCCGGGTGCCCTCACCGTCTTCGCCTGAAAGACGGCTGCCGTACCGTCCGGCCCGTGGTCTGTCCGCCGGGCTGTCAGCGTTCTGTAGGTGGCGTCGCATAGCCTTGCGGCATGAGCTCTCCGTCCGAGAAGTACGCACATTTCCGCTCGGACCAGGAGCATCCCGCCGTGGCGGAGTTCCGGGCGCTCTACGACTTCAAGCTGGACGACTTCCAGCTGCGCGCCTGCGCGGCGCTGGAGGACGGGCACCAGGTGCTGGTCGCGGCGCCGACCGGCTCGGGCAAGACGCTGGTCGGGGAGTTCGCCGTCCACCTGGCTCTGCAGCGCGGCCAGAAGTGCTTCTACACCACCCCGATCAAGGCGCTCAGCAACCAGAAGTACGCCGATCTGGTCCACCGCTACGGCAGCGAGAACGTCGGGCTGCTGACCGGCGACAACTCGGTCAACTCCGAGGCTCCGATCGTGGTGATGACGACCGAGGTGCTGCGCAACATGCTGTACGCCGGCTCCCACACCCTGCTCGGGTTGTCCTACGTGGTGATGGACGAGGTGCACTACCTCGCGGACCGGGCCCGCGGCGCGGTCTGGGAGGAGGTCATCATCCACCTGCCGGACTCGGTCTCGGTGGTCTCGCTGTCGGCGACGGTGAGTAACGCCGAGGAGTTCGGCGACTGGCTGGCGACAGTGCGCGGCAACACCGTGGTGGTGCTGGAGGAGAAGCGGCCGGTGCCGCTGTTCCAGCACGTGATGGTCGGCAAGCGGCTGCACGACCTGTTCGCCGGGGAGGCGCCGACCGCCCGCACCGGTGCCCCGTCGCGGTCGGGCAATCCGGCGAAGGGCAGCACCGACGTCAAGGATCTGGTCAACCCGCAGTTGGTCCGGATCGCGCGGGACGACAACCGGATCTTCCGGGACGACTCGCGCAAGCCCAGGCGCCGCCGCGACCTGCCGAAGAACCGCCCGGCCAAGTCCCACTTCACGCCGTACCGGTCGGATGTGGTGGAGGAACTGGATGCGGATGCGCTGCTGCCGGCGATCTACTTCATCTTCTCCCGCAAGGGCTGCCAGGACGCGATGCTGCAGTGCCTGCGGTCCGGGCTGCGGCTGACGTCGCCGACCGAGCGGGACGAGATCAAGCGGGTCGTCGCCGAGCGCACCTCGGACCTGCCGGACGAGGATCTCGGCGTGCTCGGGTACCACGATTTCGCCGAGGCACTCAGCCGCGGCATCGCCGCCCACCACGCGGGCATGCTGGCCGCGTTCAAGGAGTGTGTCGAGGAACTGTTCGCGCGCGGCCTGATCAAGGTGGTCTTCGCCACCGAGACCCTTGCCCTCGGCATCAACATGCCCGCCCGCACGGTGGTGCTGGAGAAGCTGAGCAAGTGGAACGGCGAGACCCACGCGGACATCACCCCGGGGGAGTACACCCAGCTCACCGGCCGGGCCGGTCGCCGCGGCATCGATGTCGAGGGCCACGCGGTCGTGCTGTGGCAGCCCGGCTTCGATCCACGGGCAGTGGCAGGCCTCGCCTCGACTCGTACGTATCCGCTCCGCTCGTCCTTCGCCCCGTCGTACAACATGGCGGTGAACCTGGTTCGCCAGGTGGGGCGGTCTCGGGCGCGCGACATGCTCGAACTGTCGTTCGCGCAGTTCCAGTCCGACCAGGCGGTGGTCGGACTCGCGCGCCAGGTGCAGCGCAACAACGAAGCGCTGGAGGGCTACAAGGAGTCCATCGACTGCCACCTCGGCGACTTCCTCGAGTACGCCGCCCTGCGCCGGCGCATCGGCGAGCTGGAATCGTCCGGCTCCAAGCGGCGCAAGCTGGACCGCCGGGTCGAGGCGCAGGAGTCGCTGGAGAAGTTGCGGATCGGCGACATCATCCGGATCCCGGCGGGTCGCAGTGCCGGCTGGGCGCTGGTGCTGGATGCCGGCGTACGGTCCGAGCGGGAGGGTCCGCGGCCGACGGTGCTGACGCTGGACCGGCAGGTCCGGAAGCTGTCGATGATCGACTTCCCCACCCCGGTCGAGGCGATCGGCCAGCTTCGGGTGCCGAAGAAGTTCAACGCCCGCAACCCGCAGCAGCGGCGCGACCTGGCGCAGGTGCTGCGCGACCGGACCGACATGCTCGGCGAAGACGGTCCACCGTCCCGCAGCCGTGGTCTGGACGCCATCAGCCACGCGGACGATCCCGAGGTGCAGCAGCTGCGGGCAGAGCTGCGCGCGCATCCCTGTCACGGCTGTGCGGACCGCGAGGACCACGCGCGCTGGGCCGAGCGGTACTACCGGCTGGACCGCGAGAACCGCGAGCTGCAGCGCAAGATCGAGCAACGGACGAACACGATCGCCCGTCAGTTCGACCGGGTCTGCCAGGTGCTCGACGCATTGCACTACCTCGACGGTGACCAGACGACCGAGGCCGGCGACCGGCTGTCGCGGATCTACACCGAGCTCGACCTGGTCGCGGCCGAGTGCCTGCGCCAGGGAGTGTTCGACGACCTCGACGTGCCGCAGCTCGCGGCCTGCCTGGCTGCGCTGGTCTTCGAGGCGCGAGCGAAGGACGAGCCGACCTCGCCGAGGCTCCCGCAAGGCCCGGTCCGGGCGGCGCTGGACCAGATGGCCGGCATCTGGCGAGACCTGTCCGTGCTCGAGCGGGACATGCGGGTGGACTTCCTCCGCCCGATGGACCTCGGCTTCTGCTGGGCGGCGTACCGGTGGGCGTCGGGCGCCTCGCTGTCCGAGGTGCTGTACGAGTCGGACCTGGCCGCGGGTGACTTCGTCCGCTGGGTGAAGCAGTTGATCGACCTCACCGAGCAGGTTGCCGACGCAGCCGGCGGCGGTCCGCTGCGAGCCACCGCCCGAGCCGTCGCCGACCAAATCCGCCGCGGCGTCATCTCCTACGCCTCCGTCGTCGACTAACCCCAGCCCGCCCCTCCCGTTGTCCGCGCCCCCTGCCGATCATCGGTCCGTAGTTCCCGAGGGGGCGGACGGCCAGCTAGGCAGTGCCACCCGATCGGCCGGTCCGCGCAGGCTCGGCCGCGAGCGGCGTACGGCGTACGTCGGAGTGCACTGCCTGGCTGGCTGACCGGTCAGAACAGCAGCGCGCGGAAATGGGGAGTGGCGGATCGCTCCTCGCCGACCATGCTCCCCAGGACAGCCCGTACGGCGTCGATGGCGGCGTCGCCGTGGATCTTTCGGAGGCGGCGCTCGTAGGTCTGATGGAAGCGGCGCGCGGCCGC
>JAWWOY010000270.1:0-3614 GCA_033851195.1 Kribbellaceae bacterium
CCAACCCACGCCAGCGGGACAGCGCTACCACCGCGATGGCGAAGATGACGGCCAGGATGGCCAGCGGCCGGGTGCGGTCGTGATCGGTGTACGAGTAGCGCTGATCGGCCGGCGCACCCTTCGTCTCAGAGAGCATGATCACGTCTCCGACGTGCACGGGCAGTGTCCCCTGGCTGCTGGTCGGCACTTGGACCTGGAAATCCTTACCCTTGTCGCCGGCGGGCGCGTCGGTCAGCCTGACCGTGGCGAAATCGCATTTCTCCGTGGCTTTGGCACACGGCTCGAGTGCGGTCACCGTGCCGCGCGCGGGGTTCATGTTCGGTGCCGCAGACTTCACCGGGCCGCTCGGCCAGAGCAGCACCATCGCGACCACCGCAGCCAGGATCAGCGGCGCCAGGATGCCTGCCACCACGATCCGGACCCGCCTAGCCACCACGGCGTCGGCGTCGACCACCGAGGTGTCCACCACCTCGTCACCATGCCCGTGGCCGTGGCCGTGGCCATGGCCATGGCCATGGCCCCGCGGAGTCTCGATCCGGCGCCTGCGATTGCCCTTGGGTTCGGCTCGTCTGCGCCCCACGTTCCGCCTGGCCATCCACCACTCCCTTTTTTGACAATCAGTTTTGTTTAAATGAAAATGATTGTCATGAGATCTAGTGCTCGTGCTGTCATCGCCGGCTGCGCTGCCCTCGCCGTCGTCGCTCTGACAAGCTGCAGCGGCTCGGACGCAAGCGGCTCCGACGGCAGGCTTGCCGTCGTCGCATCGTTCTACCCGCTCGAGTTCATCGCCAAGACAGTGGGGGGCGATGCGGTGCACGTCACCACGCTGACTGCCCCCGGCGTTGAGCCGCACGACCTGGAGCTCACCCCCAAGCAGGTCGGCGCGATCGACCTGGCCAAGGTGGTCCTGTACGAGAAGGACCTGCAGCCGGCGGTCGATGAGGCTGTCCGGCAGGACGGGAAGGACACCGACGTCGACATCGCACCCGCCGCCAGCCTGGAGGCGACCGGCGCCACTTCCACCGGCGCGGTCGACCCGCACTTCTGGCTCGACCCGGTTCGGTACGGCGACGTGATCACCTACGTGGCCGACCGGCTGGCCGCGGCGGACAGCGCGCACGCGGACGGCTACATGCAGCGGGCCGATGCCCTGATAGCCCAGGTGTCCAAGCTCGACGGCGAGTACAAGAGCGGCCTGCAGACCTGCAAGCTGAAGACCTTTGTGACGAGCCACGAGGCGTTCCACTACCTGGCGAAGCGATACGGTCTGCAGATGGTCGGCATCGCAGGGTTCACTCCGGACGCCGAGCCGACCCCGGCCCGGATCAAGGAGGTCCAGGACATCGTCCACAAGGAGCAGGTGACGACCATCTTCTACGAGGAGCTGGTCAGCCCCAAGGTGGCCGAGTCGATCGCGCGCGACGTGAAGGTCAAGACCGCCGTGCTGAGCCCGATCGAGGGCCTGTCGAACGCGAACTCCAAGGAGACCTACCTGTCTCTGATGCGGGCGAACCTGCAGGAACTCCGGAAGGCGAACGGCTGCGCGTGACACCACCCGATTACGCCGCCGCCGGCGCGCCCGCCGTCCAGGTCACCGATCTCTCGGTCGACCTGGGCGGTCGTCTGGTGCTCCGGGGAGTCGATCTGCGGATCCGCCCGGGCGAGGTGGTCGCCGTACTCGGCACCAACGGCTCCGGCAAGTCCACCCTGATCCGGACCATCGTCGGCCTACTGCCGGCTGCCCGTGGTCAGGTGTCGGTTTTCGGTACGCCGGTGCCGCGGTTCAAGCAGTGGTACCGGATCGGCTATGTGCCGCAGCGGATCACCGCCGCCGGCGGCGTACCGGCGACCGTGCAAGAGGTGGTCTCATCCGGGCTGCTCTCCCGGCGCCGACTGTTCCGGCCGATCACCGCTGCGAACCGTACGGCGGTCGACGACGCGCTCGAGATCGTCGGGATGGCCGACCGGCGCAAGGACGGGGTGGCCGAACTGTCCGGCGGGCAGCAGCAGCGGGTGCTGATCGCCCGGGCTCTCGTGTCCGACCCGGACTTGCTGATCCTGGACGAGCCGACGGCCGGGGTCGACCTGGCCAGCCAGCGTGTCTTCACCGACGCGATCTCCGAGCGCGTCGGCCGCGGCACCACCGTAGTGATGGTCAGCCATGACCTCGGCCCGATGGACGCGCTGATCGACCGTTCCGTCGTGCTCCGCCGCGGCCGCATCGTGTACGACGGCCCGCCACACGCATCGCAGACGCACGCCCATGTCCACCCGCACGAGTCCGGAGCCGACGAGCCGAGGTGGCTGTCGTGACGATGTTCCAGCTGGAATTCATGCAGCGGGCCCTGATCGCGGGGCTGCTCACCGGCCTGTCCGCACCGGCGATCGGCACCTACCTGGTGCAGCGCCGACTGTCCCTGATGGGCGACGGCATCGGCCACATCGCCATCACCGGAGTCGCGCTCGGACTGCTCACCGGGACCGCGCCCGTGCTCACCGCCATCCTGGTGGCGATTGCCGGGGCGACCGCGATCGAACTGGTCCGGGCCCGCGGCAAGGCCAGTGGCGATGTCGCATTGGCCCTGCTCTTCTATGGCGGTATCGCGGGTGGTGTGCTGCTGATCGGCCTGGCCGGACAGGGTGCCGCGACCCTCAACACCTATCTGTTCGGTTCGCTGACCACGGTCTCCCCCAGCGATCTGTGGGTGGTCGTAGGGCTGGCAGTCACCGTGCTGGTGGTGGCGATCGGTCTTGGGCCGCAGCTGTTCGCGGTCTGCCAGGACGAAGAGTTCGCCCGGGTCACCGGACTGCGGGTCCAACTGCTGAACCTGCTGATCGCGGTGATGGCCGCGGTGACCGTGACGGTGGCGATGCGCACGGTCGGGCTGCTGCTGGTCAGCGCGCTGATGGTGGTGCCGGTGGCGACCGCGCAACAGCTCACCCGTTCGTTCCGGAGCACCTTCATGACCGCCTGCGCGATCGGGACAACCGCGTGCCTGGCCGGCATCGTCACGTCGTACAACGCGAATGTCGCGCCCGGGGCCACCATCGTCGTACTGGCTTTGGCGGGATTCGTGGTCGCCGCGACCGCGGGAACCCTGGTACGCCGGCGCCGCGGCCTGGTGGCACCGCTCTCGGACGAGGAACCTGAGGTGGGCGTGCCGGAGCCGGAGCCGCATGTGGTCAGCTCCGCACACCAGCACGCGCATGCCCCGGCGTGCGGTCATCCGGTCGTCGAGCACGGAGATCACGTCGACTACGTACACGACGGTCATCTGCACGCGGCACACGGCGATCATTGGGATGAGCACTGAGCTGATGACTTCTGACAGACTTAGCGGATCGCCGGGGAATTTCGGCGACGAATGACAGGAGGAATGGTGGCCATCGGAACACGCTCGACCCGTCAGCGCGCAGCGGTGGCTTCCGCGCTCGACATCCTCGACGACTTCCGGACCGCCCAGGAGATCCACCAGGAACTCCGGATCGCCGGCGAGAACGTCGGCCTGACCACTGTGTACCGGACCCTGCAGGCATTGGCCGATTCGCACGAGGTCGACGTACTGCGCACGGCCGACGGCGAGACGGCGTACCGGCGGTGCTCGAAGGGGCAT